>JADGNP010000085.1 GCA_017883425.1 Candidatus Sulfotelmatobacter sp.
CGAATTTTTCCGCCGGCAATGTGTTGAGCACGTCGTCCTTGGTCAACCAGGCGCGGCGCGCCTGCAGGATGCCGTAACGGATCTTTTCCATGTGCGAGGTGTGGTGGGAATCCGTGTTGATCACAATCTTCACGCCCTGCTGCTTGGCCTGCCGGAGATGCACATCGTTCAGGTCGAGCCGGTCGGGATAGGAATTGAGTTCCATGGCGACTTTGTGCTTCGCGGCCGCGGTCAGGACGGCGTGCATGTCAAACGCGTAGGCGTCGCGCCGCAGCTGAATGCGGCCGGTGGGATGCCCGATGATCGAGTTGTTCGGATTGTCGATGGCCTTCAGCAGGCGCTCGGTCATCTTCGCGGGTTCCTGATTGAAGACGGAGTGCACGCTGGCGATGACGATGTCCATTTGCGCCAGCACGTCGTCAGAGAGATCGAGATCGCCGTCGGCCAGGATGTCGACCTCGATGCCGGCAAAGATTGTGATGCCTTCGATCTGCTTGCCGGTCGCGCGAATGCGCTCGATATGCGCCACCGCGCGCTTGTCGTCGAGTCCGTTGGCGAAAGCAAGGTTCTTGGAGTGGTCGGTGATCGCCATGTATTGGTAGCCGCGCGCCTTGGCGGCTTCGGCCATTTCTTCGATCGTGTTGCGTCCGTCGGTTTCGACGGTGTGCATGTGGACGTCGCCCTTGAGATCAGCCTGCGTGATCAACTGGGGCAGGGCATGATCCTTAGCCAGGTCGATTTCGCCGAGATTCTCGCGCATCTCTGGCGGAATGTAGTCGAGCTTCAGCTTGGCGTAAATTTCTTCTTCGGTTTTTCCCGCGACCGGCTTCTCGCCGTCAAGCGTGGCCAGACTGTATTCGTTCAAGGTGTAGCCCATCTTGAGGGCGCGCTGGCGCAGGGCTACGTTGTGGGTCTTCGAGCCGGTGAAGTACTGCATGGCGGCGCCGAAGGACTCCGGCGGCAGAAGGCGAACGTCTACCTGCATGCCGCTGCGCAGATGGAAGCTGATCTTGTTGTCGCCGCTGGCGATGACGTCCATCAGCGGCGGATATTGGGCGACGTAGGCGATGGCCTTCTGGCGTCCTGCTTCGGAGGTGCAGGCTTTTCCGGTGACGAGAATGTCGAGATCGCCCACGGTCTCGCGGCCGCGGCGCAGCGATCCGGCGGGCGTGATCTTGTCGATGCCGGGGAACTTCTCGAGATATTCGGTGAGCTTTTCGGCTTCGGCTTCGGCGGCGTCAATCAGAAAGCGGCCGCTGATGCGGCGATAGTCCTCGATGGCCTTCAGCAGCTTGGCTTCGTGCTTTTCGCCCATGCGCGGCAACTCGCGGATTTTCCCTTCGCGTGCCAACTTCTCGACGCCGTCGACGTCGCTCACCTTGTAGGCGCTCCAGATGAGTGCGATGGTCTTCGGCCCGAGGCCTTGGATCTTCAGCAACTGCAGCATCGAAGGGTTGTATTTTTCGAGCAATTCCGCCTGAACGGAAAGCTTGCCGTCTTTGAAAAGTTCCTGCAGGTTCCGGAGCATGCTCTTGCCGATGCCGGGAATGGCGAGGACCTGCTTGGGATCGCCGATGAGTTCCTTGATCGGCTGCGACAGGTTCTCGATGGCCTGCGCGGCGTTGCGGTAGGAGCGGATGCGGAACGAGTCCTGCCCATCAATCTCGAGCAGGTCGGCAGTCTCGTAGAGAATGTTGGCGATGGCCTTGTTGTCCACCGACTAAAGATAAAACAAGATTGGACGGCAGGGCCAGCGGTGACGCTGAAGGAACGCTCGGTGTGCTGCGGGGAGTCGAAGGGCAGGTACTGCCCGGAATCTATGTGTCAGACACTACGCTTCGGCGGGTGCCAGGGCCGCGCTCGCTGGAGCGGGGAGTTTGCTGGGAGTGGATCGAGGCGCCACTACGCAGCCTTGGTCACGTTCGCTGCCTGCGGCCCTTTCTGACCCTCGGTGATTTCGAATTCCACCTGGTCGCCTTCCTGCAGGCTCTTGTATCCCTCGGAGGTAATCGCGCTGTAGTGAACAAAAACATCTGGCCCATCCGCGCGCCCAATGAACCCGTATCCCTTAGCGTTATTGAACCACTTAACGGTTCCTTTCAGACGTTCCACGTACCCCCCTCTTTCTGCACGTCCTTAAATGGGGGGCCCTAGGACGTGCCCACAGTCAAATACCGGCAATAGGATGCATTTTGGAACGCCCGGAGGGGGCTGTCAAGCGATTGTATGACCTAAAACGTAGAAAAGAAGGGGCACCCGAAGCCTCCCATCCACCCGCTGGCTAGGTCTACTTTCTGACACTCTGCTTCTTTGCCCCCGCGGTGCGGGACATGTGGTCGAGCCACAACACGGAAGCGATCGTCTTGGCATCCCGGATGGTTCCGCGGATCACCATGCGAACCGCAGCCGGGAGGGGAACCATGCGTTTGTAGATGACCTCGTCTTCTTCTGGCTGCGCTTCGCCTGTGCGCAGGCCGGTGGCAAGAAACACCGACATAGTCTCGGCCACGAACCCGGGACTGGCATAGAACTTCAAAATACGGCGCCAATGGGCGGCGGTGTATCCGGTCTCCTCCAGCAGTTCGCGCCGGGCGGCGGTGAGTTCCTGCTCGCCGGGATCGATGCGGCCGGCGGGCAATTCCCACAGATAGTCCGTTGCCGCGTGGCGGTACTGTCTTTCCAGAAGAACGCGAGGCGTCGCGCTGGAATCGTCCACGGCCAGCACCACGACCGAGCCCGAGTGACGGATGACGTCGCGGCGAACCCGCACGCCGCCGGGTTCCTCAACTTGGTCGGTGGTCACCCAGAAAACTGGGCCGCGATACACGGTTCGGGAGGAGACGAGGCGAGCTTTGCTGCGCTTGCTGCGGGCGGCTTTGTGGGGAGATTTGGCCATGCGAACAATATAAAGCACGGCGTCGGACCTCGGGCGTCAGACCTCGGACCTCAGACCTTAGACCTCGGACTCCTGATCCCGGAGTTTCGGTGAGGAACTGGCTGACGTCCGAGGTCTGCGGTCTGAGGTCCGTTTCTTCCGCTTCTGCTATGCTGCCGGGCATGGCAGCGAAGCCGCGAGTCGCGATTGTGGGGGCGGGAAATCTGGGGTCAGCCCTTGCCTTGGCGCTGCAGCGGGCGGGGTATGCGATCGAGGCGGTGATTGCGCGTTCTCGCGGGGAATCGCTGAAGAAGGCACAGAAGTTGGCCAAGCAGGTGGGCGCGGTGGCGTCGACCGATCTGTCGGGTGTGCGGGCCGAATTGATATGGTTCTGCGTGCCGGACGCTGCAATCGCCCGGGCGGCACGGTCGCTTGCGGAGAAGGTTGAATGGAGGGGAAGAGTCGCGTTGCACTCCAGTGGCGCGCTCAGCAGCGATGAACTAGCCGCTCTGCGCAGCCGAGGAGCAGCGGTGGGGTCGGTGCATCCGCTGATGACGTTTGTGCGGGGCTCGCGACCTTCGCTGGCAGGAGTGCCCTTTGCGCTTGAGGGCGACCCGGCTGCGGTGCGCCTGGCGCGTCGCGTAGTTCAGGACGTGGGAGGTCACGCGTATTCGATTCGCAAGAAAGATAAGGCGGCTTATCACGCCTGGGGAACTTTTGCGTCGCCCCTTTTCACCGCCCTTCTCGCCACCACGGAGCAGGTGGCAGTTCTGGCGGGAGTGAATCGAAAAGCGGCGAAGCAACGAATGATTCCGATCGTGCTGCAGACGCTGGCGAACTATGCCGCCTTCGGCGCGGCCGGCGCGTTCAGCGGACCGATCGTCCGCGGCGACGTGGATACGGTGAAGCGGCATCTGCGCGTGCTGCGCAGCATACCTGCTGCCCGCGAGGTCTACTCAGACTTGGCGCGCGCGGCCCTGCAGTACCTGCCAGCCAAGAACAAGAGTTCGCTCAAGCAGCTTCTCGATTCTGAACCAGATTGATTCGCATGCGCCTGCGACCAAACTACACACTAATTTTGATTCTCCTTGTCGCCCTTGGGACCAGCTACTACTACTTCGACCTACTACTGCCCCGGGCGCGTCTTCGGGACGCATCCAACGAAATGACGGGACGCTATGCCTACGGCGGTGACTTTTATCCTATCTGGCTGACCGGCCGCGAACTGTTCTTTCACGGCACGAATCCTTACACACCGGAGATGACGCGCAACATTCAGACCGGCCTCTTCGGCCGGCCGATGGACCCGCACCGGCCGGCTGATCCACCCACCGATTTCCGTGCCTTCTCCTACCCTCTTTATGCTGATCTGCTGGCGGCGCCGTTGCTCCTTCTTGGGTTTGATGCGGTTCGACTTGTGCTCGGGGTGCTGCTTCCGCTGCTAACGGCGGCCAGCCTCGTACTGTGGCTTCGTGCTTTTCACTTGCAGGTTTCTACGCGCGCGTTGGCAATCGCCGTCATTCTAGCGCTCGTCAGTTATCCGGTATTGGAAGGGTTATACGCGCAGCAGGCTGGCCTGTTGGTTGGGGTTGCGCTGGCGATGTCGGTGGCATCGCTCGCCCGCGGGCGACTCGCACTCGCCGGAATGCTGCTCGCTTTTGCTTCCGTCAAACCGCAGTTGGTATGGCTGCTCGCCCTTTGGCTGCTGCTGTGGGCGTTCAGCGACTGGAAGCGTCGAAAAGCTCTTGCCCTCGGCTTCATCCTTACCATGGCGCTGCTATTTTTAGTTAGCGAACTGGTCTTGCCTGGATGGTTTTTCGGCTGGTGGCGCTCGCTGGTTGGCTATGCACGCTACACGTTGCCCCCGCTCACGCAACTGGTGCTCGGCAGATTTCTGGGAACTGTGGCAGGGCTCGCGATGCTGGCGCTGGCGGGGGCGATTTGCTGGAGAGCGCGCCGCCAGCCGGCTGCCTCGGCGGATTTCCCTCTGGCTGTAAGTTTTGTCCTCGCGGTCTCGGTGATCCTCGCGCCTACGGGTGGCGCCGTCTACGACCAGGTCATCTTGATCCCGGCGATTCTCTGGCTTGGGTTCCGACGAAAGGAAATCCTCAACGCAAGCCGTCCTATCCGCGTGCTGGCGCTCCTGGCGATGGTCGCGCTGTGCTGGCAATGGCTCGTCGCCAGTGGAGTGGCGCTGGTCTCGATATTTTCGCCAGTTTGGACAGGCAGTCCGGCAGTCCTCGTTCTTCCGACGCGCATGGCAGCGCCATTGCCCTTTGTGATTTTGGCTCTGCTGTCATTCTTCGGTGTCAGGATCCTGCGAGGAGAGACCGATGCGTCTGCGAAGTGGCTCCGGGAGCAAGGCTAAGAATGAGGCGAGTGATATTGACGGGTCATTTACGAGCATTCGCGACGTGGTCGCGATCGGCCGCCTCTAGCCGGAGGTGAAGAGATGCCCGAGCTTTTCCTTCTTGGTCTTGAGATACTCTTCGGCGTGCGGGCTGGGAGTGACTTCGCAGGGGACGCGCTCCACCACGTGAACTCCGGCGCGTTCCAGTGCGTTTACCTTTTCGGGATTGTTCGACAGCAGACGCACGCGCATGACTCCCAGCGCCTTGAGAATCTCGGCGGGAAGCGTGAAGTCGCGGTAGTCGTTCTTGAAGCCCAGGCGTTCGTTGGCTTCGACCGTGTCGAGTCCTGCATCCTGCAGTTCGTAGGCTTGTAGTTTGGCCATCAGGCCAATGCCGCGCCCTTCCTGCTGTTCGTAGATCAGGATGCCCGCGCCTTCCTCGGTAATCATCGAGAGCGACAGTTCAAGCTGCTGGCGGCAGTCGCAGCGCAAGGAATGAAAGACGTCGCCAGTCAGGCACTGCGAATGAATGCGTACCAGCGCCGGCGCCGATTTCACGTCGCCCATCACCAGGGCGACGGCCTCTTCTACCTGGCGATCCCCATCGGACCCTGAGTGCCCGCGAAAGCCGTAAATCCGGAATTTTCCCCAACGGGTCGGGAAATCCGCGGATGCGACTTGCTGTATTTCGTTTTCGCTCACCTTTTCATTATAGCGGCTGGGCATGCGGCGAGAGGGCTTCCAAGGAGGATCGCAGGGCGGATTTCCTAGCCTCTGGCGTGGAAGTGGAAAATAGCATCCTGCTTGGAAGAGATGGGTGAGCCATTGCGGGTAGCGGGCTGGAAATGCCAGTTCTGCAGGGCGAGCAGAACTTTCTCATCGAGTTTAGGATCGAGGCTCTGGAGAACGGTCTTGGCGACAATGTCTCCGCGCTCGTCGATTACGATCTCGACCACAATGTTGCCTTCCGAGTCGGGCAGTTCCCAGGGATACGCCACCGGATCAAACGTGGTAACGGGCAAAGCAGGCCGAATCTCGTCGCCAGAAAAAGCGCCACGATTGAGCGTCCCATAGGGGAGTCCTGCCTGTGCGCCGTGACCCAGAGCCGAAAGGGTCTGGGTTTTGGAGGTGTCCTCAGCATTGGTGCGGGCCAGCGGATTCTGTGGCGCCGCCAACCGGGCCGGTTGGGCCGGCGCCCTCCACGTCAACTTCTCATGGCTCAGCCGCTGGTGACGGTAATGCTCCGTAGCGCTGTCGGAGGAACTTTGGCTGCTGTCGTCGGGAGACTTGCTGGGCCAGTAGAGTCGCGTGACGGACTTGCCGTTCTGCCCCAACGCCACCGAAACCGCGGTGAGGAGTTGAGGCTCGGGCGTGTGCAGCAGCCATGCCAGGAGCAGAGCATGGAAGGCAAGCGAAGCGCTGCGCAGCCAGCGTTGCCGGCGCACGGTCGCGGGATTCAGTTGCGCAAACATAAAGAGTTCCTGCGGCCGACGGCATTCCGTCGCAGCTTAGTGTTAGTTAGACGTAAGCGGCAGGATTTCGTCAAGGGATTTCTTGAGGCTGGTTGGAACGTATAGTACCTGTCGTCACGCCCGCGCGGGGTGCCGCTTCGGTTGGTGCCGATTCTGGAACGCTGATAAAATACTTGAGCAGTCAACAATCCAACCCACGTGTGGGGCTGTAGCTCAGCTGGGAGAGCGCATCGTTCGCAACGATGAGGTCGCCGGTTCGATCCCGGCCAGCTCCACCAAATTTTAAAGCACTTGCGCGGGCACACGCGAGAATCTGCAAGGCGGCGTGGTATCCTTTTCTGTGACCCTCCTTAAGCTTGATCTTCGCCGTTACGTCTGTGAACGGCTGTTGCCTTCCGGACTCTAGTCCCGGTGCGATTCCGCGCATCTTGAGCGATACATCTTTACCGCTCGCCTTCACCTAAAACGACAGGCTTTCTGAGATGAGTACTGCGGACGCGTCCACGCGATTCGTCCGATGTGTCTCGAAGCTGTGCGAACAGAGTTTTCGAAAGGAATTCCTATGAAACTTCTAGTGATTGGTTCCGGCATGATGGGTTCGGCAGCGGCGTTCGATATGGCCCGCACACCTCAAGTTGACTCGGTGACGCTGGCGGACAGTGACTCCAAGCGCGTGCGCGACGTGGCGGCGCGGGTCAATCGCATCACGGGCGGCAGAAAGGTGCGAGCCGTTGTGCTCGATGCCAGCAATGAAAAGGCGTCCGCGAAGCTGATGCGGGGACACGACGCAGCGCTCTCGGCCGTGCCGTACTTCCTGAATCTTGGACTGGCGCGCGCGGCGGTCGAGGCGCGCTGCCACTTCGCCGATCTGGGAGGCAACAACACCGTGGTGCGACAGGAGTTGGCGCTTGCGAAAAAGGCGGAGAGCCGTGGCGTGGCGGTGGCGCCCGATTGCGGGCTCTCTCCGGGAATGGCGTCAATTCTGGGCGGGGAACTGGTGCGGCGGCTCGGAGGTCAGGCCGATGCTCTACGGCTTTATGTCGGCGGTTTGCCGGAGCGGCCCACGCCGCCGTTCCACTATCAGCTCGTATTCTCCGTCGAGGGATTGATCAACGAGTACGTGGAACCGGCGCGCATCCTGCGCAAAGGCAAGCTGACGACGATTGATCCTCTGACCGAGCCGGAAGACTTCCACATCGCTGGATTCTCGCCGCTGGTGGCTTTCCACACTTCGGGCGGCACCTCGACGTTGCCCGAGACATTTGAAGGACGAGTTGGCGAGTGCTTCGAGAAGACGCTACGCTATCCCGGGCATTATGACCTGCTCTGCGAACTCAAGGAGTTGGGCCTGTTCTCAGGCGAGAAGATGAAATTCGGCAAGGCGGAGATCGCACCCCGCGCCATGATGTCGAAAATCTTCGCGGGCAAGTTCGCCTCCAAGGGGCCGGACGTCTGCCTCATGCGCCTGGAAGCGCACGAGTCGGTGAATCGAGCGGGGGTCCGCGGATTGCTGGGCGGACGGCTCAAGGGACGCGTGGCTTCCTTCACCATGGTGGATCACTACGACCCGAAGACCGACATGAGCGCGATGATGCGCACGACGGCTTTCCCGGCGTCGATCGTGGTGCAGATGCTCGCATCGGGCGCGATCAGCAAGCGCGGCGGTGTCTTGCAGGAGCGGGATGTGCCGGCGGATCTTTTCCTGGATGAAGTGGAGAAGCGGGGAATCAAGATCGACTACGCGATCGAGTGAAGCTCCTGCTTGCTTGCGCCCGTGACCCATTCACTCCCCACAAAAAAGGCCGCACAGCATTGAGCTGTGCGGCAAAGAGTGAGATGCGTTCAAAAGGGTGAAGCCGGACAAAAATCGAATCTTACGCTTTTGCAAACTTGCGGCGAATTGCGCCCGCCATACCGATCAGGCCAGTGCCGAGCAGCATCATGCTGCCAGGCTCCGGAACGGGGCTATAGCCGATGAATTCCTGCGGTCCGTACCCGGGCTTGGCGTCGAGAGGAGTGTAGAGCAGCAGTCCGTTGTACGCGCTATTGGATGCGGTCCCGGCGAGGGCCAGATAAGTCGCGTCGGTTGCAGCGCCGCCGTAGGTTGTGAAAAGCGAATTGTTCTGCGCATTGGTGGAGAACAGTCCCCACACCGCCCACTGCGCCTGCAGAGTTGTAAGCGTGCCCGCCAACATGCTCTTGTAAATCAGCCCAGCCGCCTTGTAGTCCAGCGTCATCGAAGGCCCGAACATGCTGCCGGCGATGCCTTGCAGAAACGGAGAGACCGTCGCGGTCCAGGTCTCGCCCTTGTGGATGCTGTTGTCGAAGCTGTCGCACATCAGAGTGGTGAAGTTGCTGCTGCCATTGACCGAGAAATAGTAGGCTTGGTTTTGATATTCATAAGTCAGGGTCACGGATTTCGCGACAGCAGCATTGGTCAGAACGAGCGCCATGAGCGCCACGAACAGAGCCAGAGAAGAACGTTTGAAACGCATGGATTTGCCTCCCAGCAAACGATAGTGGCTGTCCCCTTAAGTGCTACGACAGCGGTGGTGCGCTTTCTTCTACCGGGGGAATTCTGCTGAAGACCTTAGGGTTAGGTCCAGCTTCTGGGTAGCGCCGTTAAGGGGACGGCGAGAACTTCGATGTACGGTAAATTTATTCCCGTAACCAAAGGCATAGTACCAACGATTCAATTCCCGGGGGAATGGCCCTCTCGTGGCGTTACGTTAGTCACCGCCGTTTTGCGGGTTCAAAATGAGTGGCCCGCGAAGGGCGGTGGAGGGAAGTCGGTTGACAGCCCACGATTAATCCAGTCTTTCCTCTCCATTCGATCTTGTGGTTTACCCACTGCCGAACATATTTGTGCAAATGCCTGCACTGTCTGTTAGCATGTTCGTAATTGGAACTCTTATCCCCAGCGTTTTGTGGGGGTTGAGCGCGCGGTGATGGCACTCGAACTGCAGTTGTATAGCGCAGCGAAGTGTCCTTTCGGTCCAGAGCCCAGGAGACCGGCCGCAAAAGGTAGGTAGAAGTTGCTGAATCAACCGGAAGCGGGGAGAGTTGAGAGGGTGATCCGGCGCCGCCGGACCAGCCGCCATCGCCGGAATCGCCGGATTCGGCGCGTCCTGTTGGCTGTCTTCTGTGCAGGTCTGGCGATCGGGTGTGCCTCCGTAGCACTTCAGCATTTGAGTCCATCTCTGTTCCGAGCGTCCCAGTCGGTCGGGCCAGACCGCCAGGCCGTCGAGGCCAGCCGCAACATTCTCTTGCTCACTCAGCAGGAATCATTGCGCCAGATTGAGAACCGCCCGGTCTATCCCTATTCGGTGGTGCCCGGCGGAGTGCGGGATGCGAGCGAGTTGAAGTGGGCGGCCGAACATGATCCGGTCGTCAGGTCTCACTATGCGGGATTCGATTACGACCACGCCCGCGTCGTGCGTCTGGTTCTGGCGCGTACCGCTTACGTTTCGTATCGTATCGGTAACAAGGTTTATTGGACTCGGCACCGCGTCACGCTCAAGAAGGGCGAGACCGTGATCACGGATGGCAAGGTGACGGCGCGCTCGCGCTGTGCGAATCGGGTGGAGGAAGTTCCGCAGCAGGCGACTTCCTCGTCAGAGCCACCGGCCGCAAAGTTTGAAGAACCCGTTCACCCCGCCACAGGTACAGCCCTCGCCAATCCTCCGCTCCCGTTCGAATCCGCATTGCTGAACCGTCCAGGGTTGCCGGGACTAGGACCAGCACCGCCGTTGAGTTTAGTGGATCCGTTCGGTAGCGGAACGTGGGTCCCGATCGCTCCGCCGCCGCTCCCTTCGGTTTGCGGGGTCGGAAAGAACAAGAACGGCAGCGGTGGCACTGAGGGCGGTACGGGGAAAGGAAAGGGACATCCCTGCGGCGGGGGTGTGGGAGGCGAAGTCCCTGAGCCCGGCACCTGGCTGCTAGTCGCCTCTGGCCTGGCCGCGATGTACTGGAAGACCCGCCGGAGATTCGCCCGAACATAGCCCGCCCGAGCCTGGCTCGTTGGCTGTCAGCATCCTTCACCTCTTGCACTTGCTCACTCTCTTTCGGTAGCCTTCTGGCTTTGCTTCCCACAGGGGGTTCTGGTGCGTTCTGCTGGTGTGCGCTGGTTGTGCCGCTCGAGTGTGCTTTCGTTGTTCTTCCTGCTTGCGCCGAGTCTGACCGCTCAAGCCATCCGTCTGCACGTTGATTTATCCGACGCTCCCCGAAACATCTACCACGCCCAATTGCAGATTCCCGCGCACGCCGGGGAGATGTCGCTCGTCTTTCCCAAATGGATTCCCGGGAATCACCGCCCCAGCGGGCCGATCGGCGCGCTGACTGGAATTCAGATGGAAGCCGGCGGCCACCCGCTTTCCTGGCAACGCGATGCGGTCGAGATGTACGAGTTCCACGTCAGCGTTCCCGCAGGCGTGGACACACTGAACGTATCTCTGGATGCGCTCACCTCGCTGGACAGCGCTGGCGCCGGCGGGCCCGCGGCTTCCAGCAATCTTCTCGACTTGAACTGGAACGCTGTCGTCCTTTATCCAAAGGGCGCGAAGTCCGACGATGTGAGTTTCACTCCTTCGGTCACACTGCCGGCGGGGTGGAAGTTCGGCACGGCGCTGCCGGTGGCGCGCTCCACCGGGAACGAGGTGGAGTTCGTTCCAGTCTCACTTACGACCCTGGTCGATTCGCCCATGATCGCCGGAGTTCACTACCGGAAAGTCGAGCTGACCAAGCCGGGAGAGACACCGCTGCACGTGATGGATGTAGTCGCCGACGCCGAACCCGATCTGGCCATGACCTCGCAGGACGTCCTCGCATACCAGAAGCTGGTCGCGGAGACGGGAGCGCTCTTCGGCGCCCGACACTATCGCCAGTATCACTTCCTTCTCACCTTGAGCGATCAGGTCGGCGGACATGGGCTCGAGCACCACGAATCGAACGACAGCGTGGCTGCCGAGCGGACGCTGCTCGACCCTGACCTGCACATGCTCTACGCGGGCCTGGTGCCGCATGAGTTCGTCCACTCGTGGAATGGCAAATACCGCCGTCCTTCTGGACTTGCCACTCCGAATTATCAGGAACCAATGATCGGCGATCTGCTCTGGGTGTACGAAGGACTCACGGAATACCTCGGCAACCTGCTGGCGGCGCGCAGCGGATTGTTGACGGACGAGCAGTACCGCGAATCACTGGCGGGAACGGCTGCTTCCCTCGACCATCGCGCCGGCCGGAAGTGGAGGCCACTCGAAGACACGGCGCGCTCGGTGCAAACCCTGCGCATGATGGGATCGCCATGGCAGAACTGGCGGCGCGGGCTCGACTACTATCCCGAGGGCGAACTGATCTGGCTGGAAGTGGATTCGATCCTCCGGCAGCAGACTCACGGCCAGCGTTCGCTGAACGATTTTTGCCGGCACTTCCACGGCGGCGAGAGCGGTCCGCCGAAAGTTGTTTCCTATACGTTCGACGATGTGGTGCGCACGCTGAACGAGGTCGCGCCCTACGACTGGGCGAAGCTTCTACGCGAGCGCGTCGCGGCGACCAGCACTCATGCCCCGCTTGGCGGCATTGAGCGCGGCGGCTGGAAACTGGTGTACAACGACAAGCCGAATCTGTTTACCCAGGCGGAGGAGAAACTGGCCAAGTTCGCCGACTTTTCGTACTCGCTGGGATTCATGGTGGGTGAAGATGGCAAGCTCGATGACGTCATCGTGGGGTCACCCGCGTACCAGTCGGGCCTGGGACCGGGCATGAAATTGGTCGCGGTCAACGGCCGGAAGTGGTCGCCGCCGGTGCTGCACGCGGCGTTGAAAGCCGCGCAGGGAAGCGAGCAGCCGATCGAGTTGCTGGTCGAGAACGCGCAGTTTTTCAAAACCTATTCCGTGGTCGATCACGACGGCGAGAAAAACCCGCACCTGGAACGCGTGCCGGAGCAGCCCGATATTTTGGGGGACATTCTGAAGCCTTTGACGCACTAGCCCGAACCTGTAGTTCTAGTACCAACGTAAGCTCCTCCCCTGGTAATCGCTGCTACAATCGCGCTAGAACCAGCAACAGACCGCCCAGGCGCAGGCATTCATGCACAGTTTTCCCCGAATCATTGTGAGTCGGCTGCTGCTGGCCGGGCTCTGTGCGCCTCTGGCCATGCAATCGCTGGCGGCGCAGACCTCGGTTCGAACCGTAAAGGTACTCGACAGCAAAGACGCGGTCGAGATTGAGGTGGAAGCCAGCGACCGGATCGTCCCACAGACCCAGGTCCTGACCGGGCCCGATCGTTTGGTGGTGGACTTTCCCAACGCCGTTCCCAGTAGCCAGTTACGCAGTCAGTCCGTGGACCGGGGCGAAGTGAAAGACGTGCGCGTCGGCCTGTTTCAGGCGAAGCCCCCAGTGACGCGGCTGGTACTCGACCTTAGAACCGCGCAGTCGTACCAAGTCTTTCCCTCTGGCCGGACGGTCATCATCAAGGTCATGGGTGGCGCGCCCGACACTTCCGCTGGAGCCGACAATTTTCCTTCCCAACCGGCGAGGCGCCCTGGCCTTGTGGTGGCCAATTACACGACCCGAGCGGCGCCCGTCAGCGTTGTGACTTCTGCCCAGCCGGCGCTCGACGTTACGTATCGCAATGGACTGCTGGGGATCAGGGCCAACAAAGTGACGCTGTCGGAAGTTTTGTTCGCGGTGCAGCAGCGCACCGGGGCGGAAGTTTCCATTGCCGCCGGGGCGGAGCAGGAAAAAGTAGTGGCTGACATTGCGCCCGCGCCCGCGCCCGAAGTTCTGGCCCGGCTGCTGAATGGTTCGAAATTTAATTTTCTGATTCTGAGCGCAGTGGACGATCCGCAGAAACTGGATCGCGTGATCCTCAGTACGCGCCCTGAGGGTGGATTTGTGCCGCAACCTCTGGCTCGAGTGCAGAGCGACGAAACCGAGGATCGTGAACCCGCAATTATGAACCTGCAGCAACCGGAAAACCGCATCCCTGCACCCGTGCAGGTTCCTCCGCAACCGGACGGAAAGACTCCCGCCGACGAAAATACGCCCGACCAGTAAACTTCTTTTGTTGACCAGAAGCAGAGGAAATGCCGGCCTTCGTTGCGCCTACGGAGGCGTGATCAAGCGAATAGGTACTGGAGAAGTGCCCGTGACGGGGCTAGAACTCACAGTAGTGCCGTTACCATTACTGCATCCAGAGACATTTAGGATTGTGACGGAAACGTTTCCAGACGGATCGACTGCGTTGATAAGAACCTGCAAGAACCCCACTATCGTGACGCTGGTGGTTCCCGTCGGGTTAATCGCAAAGGTTCCAGCTGCATCGTCATAGATTGGCAGGGAGACGATTGAGTTACTGCTGGTGATGGCAGTACCACCGGTTAGGCCAGCAGATTTGACCAGCGGATTACT
>JADGNP010000086.1 GCA_017883425.1 Candidatus Sulfotelmatobacter sp.
TGAGCGGCACGACTTGAAGTCGTGCCCTTCCCGGTCGTGGTGGCTTTCAACGGGGAAGGGTACGACTTCCAGTCGTACCGCATCGGCCGGAATGTACGGAACCGGCTTTGGCCGGAGAGAAGTGTCGCTAACGTCCAGCGCCTGTTCATCGACCTTGAAGCGTGGCCGGTGCCTTCGCCAGCGAGCGCCTGACGGTCCTAACCTACCCGGCCAAGGGGTTTTGAGTGCTATGGCCTGATTTCGTCAGCGTTGAGGTTCGGCAACCTGATCAAGCGAGTTCCTGCGTGCCCCAGATAGAGCGATCCCGACTAACAAACCAGTTGCCGATCCGAGAGCAGCACAGAGTAGTCGGTTGGGAAAGTCGGGGGTCGTCGGAATATCACATGGTAATAGCACCCTGACTCGTTGCGGAAGACGGTAGGTGCCGCCAATAACGATCTCAGCCGTTTCTTTTCGCTTTGCAGCAAGATCGGCATAGGCCTCCTGTGCCTTTGCATATTCGCGGGCCAATTTACGATCTGAAGGGCGTTTCAACAGCCGCCTATGAATGTCTTGCACGTCGTTCTTGGCATCTTCGAGCGCCTGCTCCAGAATGTACGTCGTATCGCTAATGGTTCGCTGTGAATCGGCCTTGCTCTCGTCCAAGACGCCAGAAGTCAGAACATTGCACAACTGCTCAGCGCGCCGGGGATTCGAATCCGTGTAGATAAGGTCAATATCGATTGCCGTGTAAGACGCCGCATTATCGCTGGATGCTAGCTGGAATCTTGCGTTATTGACTATCTCTCCATACACTCTTTCAGCTTCCTCAGACTTCGCAACACCTTCGCGTTCAATCACTGGCCGGAGGTTATTCGGAGACAGTGCCCGTTGCTGAAAACTTTCGAATTCCGTCTGGGAATCCGGCGTGATGAGTGCCCCCCAATGGTCGCCCGAATCTGAAGACTCTTCGATTCGTGCATGCGAACTGTATTTCGGATTAAACAGATACGAGCCAAGAAATCCAACCAGCGAGCCGAGAACAGTGGCCGCAACTATCCACCTAAATCGAGCCAGCGTTGCCATAGTGATAATGCTAGTTCGCCTTGGCTTTGCAGTCCAAGTTACCTTGGCGTGATTCTCGATTGACGTTATATCTCGATAACGCTCATTGACCTATCCCGCCGGGTGCCCCACCCTTCGTTCTTTGAAGGGTGGGATACCACGGTCGTCTATGCATTGGGCCTTTTCAAGCGCCTGCGAATGCATCAACATTGACAAGGGCATCCGCTCTGCTAGACTGCGGCCATGGAAGTCCATTTCACTCCCGAGCAGGAAGCACAGCTTTTGGAGATCGCCAGCCAGGCTGGAACGGATGCCGAGCACCTGGTAAAGAACGCTGCCTTGCGCCTGCTGGAACGGGACGCGCGCTTTCGCGCCTCCGTGCGCAAAGGCATGGAGCAAGCGGACCAGGGAGACTTTGTTGACGAGCTCGAAATGGAAGCCCGCATTGACCGGATGATCCAGTCCTGATGCGCATCCGCTGGACGCTCGCTGCCGCAGACGATCTGCAACAAATCCACGACTATCTCAGAGAACAGCGTCTCTAGGAACAAAAGGGGCGCTGTCTCTAAATGCGAAAAGCCCCACTTCTCGCAAAGTGCGCGAGAAATGGGGCACCCGGGTTCACCGGTTTTCACTGACTACTGAGAACTGACTACCGACTCCTGCTCTTACGTTCCTTCGCTCCACCCCGCCAGATACTCTTCCTGTTCAGGCGTCAGGCGGTCGATCTTGATGCCCATCGACTCCAGCTTCAGCTTGGCGACGCGCTTGTCGAGTTCGTCGGGGACCTTGTAGACCGTCTTCTCCAGCTTCTTGTGGTTCTTCACCATGTACTCGACCGAGAGCGCCTGGTCGGCAAAGCTCATATCCATTACCGACGCGGGATGGCCTTCCGCCGCGGACAGGTTGATGAGGCGGCCTTCGCCCAGCAGGTTGATCTTGCGGCCGTCTTTCAAGGAGTATTCTTCCACGAAGGTGCGCGTGGTGCGTTTCGAGGACGACATTTTGTCCAGTGCGGGGATGTCGATCTCCACGTTGAAGTGGCCCGAGTTCGAGATGATCGCGCCGTCCTTCATCAGGTCGAAGTGCTCTTTGGTGAGCACGCTCTTGTTGCCGGTCACGGTGCAGAACACGTCGCCCAGCTTGGCGGCTTCGTTCATCGACATGACGCGGAAGCCGTCCATCACGGCCTCGAGCGCTTTGGTCGGATCAACTTCGGTGATGAGCACCTCCGCCCCGGCGCCGCGCGCGCGGCTGGCCAATCCGCGGCCGCACCAGCCGTAGCCGGCGACCACGAACTTCGAGCCCGCCAGCAGAAAATTCGTGGCGCGGATAATGCCGTCGATGGTGGACTGCCCCGTGCCGTAGCGGTTGTCGAACAGGTGCTTGGTGTCGGCGTCGTTCACCGCGACGATGGGGAACTTCAGAACGCCTTCCTTCGCCATGGCGCGCAGGCGGATCACTCCGGTCGTGGTCTCTTCCGTTCCGCCGATCACGTCTGTGAGAGCATCGGTGCGCTTGGTGTGAAGAATGGTGACCAGGTCAGCGCCGTCGTCCATCGTAATGTGCGGCTTGTGGTCGATGGCGGCCAGGATGTGGTTGTAGTACGTGTCGTTGTCCTCGCCCTTGATGGCGTAGACGGGAATGTTGTGGTCGCGGACCAGGCTGGCCGCCACATCGTCCTGGGTGGAGAGCGGGTTGGAGGCGCAGATGACAACTTCCGCTCCGCCATCGCGCAGGCAGATGCCCAGATTCGCGGTCTCGGCGGTCACGTGCAGGCAAGCCGAAACCCGGATCCCCTTCAACGGCTGATTCTTGATGAACTCCTTGCGGATGATCTGCAGCACTTTCATGGACTGGTTCGCCCACTCAATGCGCTTTTTCCCCAAGTCGGCCAGTTCTACGTTCTTGATGTCGTAATTCACTGCAGTGGTTGACATGCTTCTCCTGTGTGGCGCGCTCTAAAGCGGCAAAAAAATAAGTTGGTAACTATGAATGATGATGGATTCGAGCCCGTTTTCGACTTTTTGCAAGAATACACGACTTTACTGCTCCAGTCAGGATACCCGATTACCCATTTGGCATCCGGCTTTCGGCCTAGTCCGGATGACACTTTGGTTCGCTCTTCTTAGCGTCCTTGGCGGAAACTTCTTGGCGAACTTTGCGGTAAGCTTTTGCTTTTTTTCAAAAACCTTGAACCGCAGAGGTCGCAAAGAATGCCGCAAAGGCCGCGAAGAAAAACTACTTCCGCACTGGCTGGGCTACGGGTTCCCGCAGGCCGGCATCGCTGGCGAGTTTCGCCGCTTTGTCGGTTGCCTCCCAAGTGAAGTCGGGGTCGCTGCGCCCGAAGTGACCGTAAGCCGCGGTCTTCCTGTAGATCGGCCGCCGCAGGTCGAGCGCTTCGATGATCCCGCGCGGCGTCAGCTTGAAGTGCGCGCGGATCAAATCCGGGATCATCTCCGGATCCACTTTCGCCGTGCCAAAAGTCTCGACCAGCACGCTGACCGGATCGGCCACGCCAATGGCGTACGCGAGTTGCACTTCGCAGCGCCCCGCCAGTCCGCCCGCGACCACGTTCTTCGCAATGTGCCGCGCCATGTAAGCCGCCGAGCGGTCCACCTTGGTCGGATCTTTTCCGCTGAACGCCCCGCCGCCGTGGCGTCCCATGCCGCCGTAAGTGTCGACAATAATCTTGCGTCCGGTGAGTCCCGTATCGCCCATGGGCCCACCAATCACAAACCGTCCCGTAGGATTGATGTGATACTTCGTATATTCGTCGAGCAGATGCGCCGGAATCACCGCCTGAATCACATGCTTCAGAATCTCCGCGCGCAATTCGTCATTGGCGACAGTCTCGGAGTGCTGCGTCGAAATCACGACCGCATCGACGCGCAGCACCTTCTTATTCGCATCATATTCAACCGTAACCTGTGATTTACCATCCGGACGAAGGAAGGGAAGCGTGCCATTCTTGCGAACCTGCGAGAGCCGCATAGTCAGCTTGTGCGCCAAAGAAATCGGGGTCGGCATCAACTCCGCATTCTCATCCACCGCATAGCCAAACATCATTCCCTGGTCGCCGGCGCCGCCGGTGTCAACGCCCATGGCGATGTCGCCGGATTGTTTGTTGATGCTGGAGATGACGGCGCAGGTGTTGGCGTCGAAGCCGTAAAGGGCGTTGTCGTAGCCGATGGAGGCGACGGTGCCGCGCACTACGGTCTGGAAATCGACGTAGGCTTTGGTGGTGATTTCGCCGGCGATGACGACCAGGCCGGTGGCGGTGAGAGTTTCGCAGGCGACGCGGCTGGAGGAATCTTCGGTGAGGCAGGCGTCGAGGATGGCGTCGGAAATCTGGTCGGCGATCTTGTCGGGATGGCCTTCGGTGACGGATTCAGAAGTGAATAGATAACGGTTCTTTGATGCCAAGTTGTGTGTCTCCTTCGTGCACGTTTCGTGCAGAAAAACTATGGACTTTAGATCGGACGGGACCCGCGGAAATCCACGCGGCCGCGACGGAGCGAACTGCGAAAAGGAAGTCCTCAAAAAAGGCTAACAGACCCCCCTCCGGGGCGCAACGGTTTTGACCCTAAATGGCTGGGGATGAATCCAATAGCGGAAATGGTGAGGTGGATGGGGGGAATCGGTGGGTCAGCGGTGGGTTTCTTGAAGCACAGTGGGGATTGGATTTCTAGATCAAAATGGCCGCAAGGTCAAAATCAAGATTCCCGCAAGATCAAAATCAGAATTCCCGCAAGATCAGAATCCCCGCAAGATCAAAATCCCCGCAAGATCAAAATCCCCGCCCTGTCCCTCCAAAGGGCGGAGGGACAAGGACGGGGCACCCTCGTCCAATGCAACGTTGCTTTGCGGGCTAGTGGTTCTGCGTGGGGGCTTGAGTTGAGGGTAGGACTCGCATGCCATTGGAGTCGAAGACAAAGGTTTTTACTTCGGCTTCGGCGCCGTCGGCGGGGATTTCCTGGCCATTCCAGAGGAAAGTGACTCCGGCGGCGTTGCCGATCCTGGCGACGATTTCGCGGTTGGCGCGGATGGAGGTGTGGGCGGGGGCGATGAGGGTTTCCTGGCTGACGGTTTCGCCGTCGGCGAGGACGGAGATCCAGGAAGTTTCTGTGGCGCGGATCACGAGCCGGAGAGAGGCCGTTGATTTTTCGGAGGGCGGCGGATTCGACTTCGCGAACGAGCGAACAGTTACATCATTACTGTCGTCGGCATCGGCGGCGGGCGGGGTGGCCGGGGCTGCGGTAGTTGGATGAGTTGCTGTTGCCGATGCAGCACCTTGGGGCGGGGGGGAAGTGGGAGTGGACGGGGACGGCGAAGTCGCCGCACTGTTCGGGGGCGCGGCATTGGACGGTTGATTCGTGGGCGCTGGCGTGGATGCGGGAGGCGGCGCGGGGGCGTCTTGCGCGGTCTTTTCCTGTACGGTGTTTTCCTGCACAGTCTTGGCTGGAGATGCGCCGGCGGCTGCGGTGTTCGTGCTGTGGGAGCGGCGGGTCCAGAGGATGACGCCGAGGACGATCACCACGGCGGCGATAGCAAGGATTCCCCACGGAATTTCGCGAGAGGATTTCTCGACAAAGTCCTCTCGCCGACGGCGTACATGGTCGGGGCGGGGAAGTTGCAGTTCGGGGAGTTCCTCGACCGGTGTCGTGGGTTGCGATTTTACCGCGGGCTTGGTCTCGACCAAGCGAGGCTTTTCCAGGGCAACGGCGCGTGGTTGCCCGGGGCGTTCCGGTTCCCAAACCTCGTGGGCGTCGATTTGCGCCTGGCGCAGGCAGGCAAGATAGTCGGTGACGGCTTCTTCGTCGTTGAGTCCGAGATGCTTGGCGTAGGCGCGGATGAATCCCTTGTTGAAGACGCCGCCGGGGAGTTGGTCGAAGTGCTCATCTTCGATGGCCCGGAGCATGCGCGAGCCGATCTTGGTGACGTTGGAAACGTCATCGAACGAGAGGTCCTTCTTCTCGCGCGCCTTGCGGAATTTGTCGCCGAACTCGCCCACCGGGACCCCAATTGGACGAAAGTTTCTTCGTCCAGGTGACGGGAACATGATAGGACAAGCGGCGAGGGGTTGCCACTGCCAAGAGGCCAAGAGGTAGGTAACCAGAGTGGCAGCGGATGCCGCGCTTGGAAAACCGCAGACTCGCCAGTTTGCGCGCGAGATCCTTCCCTTCGCCTGAAGAACGGCTCCGGTCAGGATGACTCAGGCGTTGGGGCGGATGCTGTCGGAACTCAAACCGCAGCACTTCACGCGGGCTTTGTAAGGATTCGGCGGTATGGGCGAAAATCCCCATGTCTCGCAAAGGACGCGAGACATGGGGCACCCGGAACGGAGTCATTGCCAGTCTGCGCGCGAGATCCTTCCCTGCGCCTGAAAAACGGCTCCGGTCAGGATGACTCCCCATGGCGATGGATGCTGTTCAAGGTTTCTTTCGCAGGGCGAGGGTGAATTGAGTTTTGCAGGTGTTGGCGGGATCGTCGAAGGCTTCGGCGGTGCGGTCGGCTTCGGAGGCTTCGAAATAGAGGCCGCGCTTGACGCGTTCGGGGAGGCCGGTGAAGCGGGCTTTGCCGTCAGAGTTGGTGCCGACTTCGAGGTCGAGCTTGCGGGCGTACATGAATCCGTAGGCGATGTGGACCTTGATCTTGGCGGCGTAGACGGGGGCGCCAGCGGCGTCGGTGACGGTGAAGTCGGCGGAACAGGGGCCGATTCCGCCGTCGACTACAGGGACGGACTTAGGGTCAGCTGGAGCGGCGGTTTGCGAGAAGGCTGAGAGAGATAGCGCGACAGCTAAGAGAGTTAAGGGCAGGGCGCGGGTTCTGAGTTTGTTGTTCATGCTTCTTTAAGACTACGCCAGTTTGGCATTGAAAGGGTGTCGTCCCGGCAATGATGTGTCGTGGCTTTTCTTTCGCCCCGCTGGGGCTTGTTTATCTCCCGCTTGCCCACCCATGGCCTACCAGTTTGCTGAAGGACTCAGTCTAGATGCCTCAGGGGCTGAAGAGTGTTCGTGAGAACCAGTGCCGTCCCTGCGGGACTCGTTCGACCTTCCCCCTGGCACCCCGGACTTACGTCCGGGGCTAATGAATGCCGCCCCTTCGGGGCTGGAGTGTCGGTAGCTTTATTCCAGCTCGTTGCCCTGAATTCAGTTCTCACGCAGTCACTAAAGCCCCCGAAGAAAAGAAAGGCTTTATCACAGCGCTGGAAGCGCTGCGTCACCCAAAGCCGAGTCTCTTCAGCAGACTGTTACGCCGGTGGGCTGCATTCTTACGCCGCTTCGCGGCTGAGAGCCGGAGCCTTCACGCCACCGCGTCGTCGGGACTCCAGTTCTCACCAACACTACCCGCTCGCTGCAGTGGGATTAAGAATTAGGTGGGAGGCAGAGGAAAGCAAGAACAACGTCAGAAGCCGTGGGCGGGGGCGCCCGCGCCATATGGGTTGCGCCGAACTGGCTCATCCGGTTGGCTTTAGGGGTTCCTATTACCAACGTTCATTGCCCGTGTACGAAAGTGACGCATATAATTTTTGAACACCACCCGTCTAGCGAGGAACAACGGTATTCATGCATGCCTGAGGCCGGCACTCAATTGACGCGCCAGAACCAGGAACTAACGATCTTTCACGACGTGGCCAAGGCGCTCACGTCGTCGTTGGATCTTGACTCCATTCTGCAGACCATCATGGAAAAGATGGCGGAATATTTCCGTCCGGATACGTGGTCGCTGCTGATGGTGGACGAGGGACACGACGAACTGTATTTTGCGATCGCGGTGGGGGACAAGGCCGAGGCGCTGAAGAATGTCCGGCTGAAAGTGGGTGAGGGCATTGCCGGTTGGGTCGCGAAGCACGGGGAGGCGCGGGTGGTGCCGGATGTGAGCGCGGACCCGGTCTTTGCCAGCCGGGTGGACGAGACGACCAAGTGGGAGACGCGGTCGGTGATATGCGTGCCGCTGCGGTCGAAGCTGCGCGTGCTGGGCGTGATCCAACTGGTGAACGTCAACATGGAGCGGTTCCGAGACCAGGAGTTGTTCTTTCTGCAGTCGCTGTGCGACTACGCGGCGATTGCCATTGAGAACGCGCGCTGGGTGGAGAAGATTCAGGAACTGACGATCACCGACGACTGCACGGGGCTGTATAACGCGCGGCATCTGTATAAGACGCTGGAAACCGAGGTCTACCGGTCGTCGCGATTTGGATACGAATTCAGCGTCCTGTTTATTGATCTGGATCACTTCAAGGCGGTCAACGACACGCACGGTCATTTGATTGGGAGCAAACTGCTGGCGGAGATCGGGTATCTGATCAAGGCGCAGCTGCGGTTGATCGATTTCGCGTTTCGCTACGGTGGGGATGAATTTGTTGTGCTGCTGCCGCAGACCGGGAAAGATCAAGCGCTGGTGGTGGCCAAACGGTTGCGCGACGCTTTGCGGGCCAGCAGCTTTTGCCGCGAAGAGGGGCTGAATCTGAATGTTAGGGCGTCGATCGGGCTGGCCACGTATCCGCATGATGCGCGCACGGCGCACGATGTGATCCGGCAGGCGGATGGGATGATGTATGTGGTGAAGAACTCCAGCCGGGATAATATTGGGATCGCGCAGCGGGGGATGTTGAAGGAGTAGGGTTTCGGCTTCGGACCTCGGACCTCGGACCTCGGACCTCAGACCTCAGACCTCAGACCTCGGACTTCAGACCTCGGACTTCAGACCTCAGAGCCCACCCTCGACTTCGGACTCAGAGCCCACTTCACGGCCTCGCACTTCAGATCTGGGTTGTCTGACTACCATTGCTCCTTTGGGAAAACTGGTATAGGCTTGACACGTTTTCCGGGCCCTGCTGCGTGGTGGTGCGGATGGAGCGGATTCTCGATCTCGGATGTGGCTCTGGCGATTCATGGCAAAAACTCGGATTGCAGATGGAGAACTGCCGGGTCGTTGGGATCGACGTTGAGCGGGATCGAGTGCAGGCTGCCAATCTCAAATACAGGGGCTGGGGCTGGGGTTACGTGTGCGCGCGCGGGGAGGAGATTCCGCTTCCTGACGGCAGCATTGACGGCGTGTTCTGCAATGTGGCTTTGCCTTACATGCACATCCCACGCACACTGGCGGAACTGCACCGGGTGCTGGTTCCGGGCGGGTGGTTGAAGGCAAGTTTGCATGCACCCAGTTTCACGTGGAGCGAATTCCGCCAGTCGTTTCCCAAACCCAAGCAGAGCCTATTCCGCATCTTCGTGTTTTTGAACGGCATGGTTCTTCATTTTTCGGGCGACGTGATTTCTGTGGGGAAGGTGGCCGAGTGTTGTCAGACGGATGCCGGGATGCGGATTGCCCTGCGGCGCGCGGGGTTCACGGCAGTGGGTTTCCGCCACGCGGGTCGACGATTCTTTGTAGATGCGCGGCGGGAAGGCGTGCCTGCGGTCGCCCAGCCGGTGACCCTGGCATCGTTATCCGCTGACGGCGAAGTTTTTCCGCGAGCGTCGTAGGCTTTCTTTCGTCCCTCCGGAGTCTGTGTCGTAGCTTTTCTTCCGCCCCTCCGGGGCTTGCTCATTTTCCACTTGCTACCCACGGCTTACGCCGTGGGCTGTATTCTTTCGCCGCTGCGCGGCTGGAGAGCGGTCACCGCGGTTTGAGAACTGACTACACATCTGTCTCCTGTCTCCTGACTCCTGACTACTGACACCACTGACTACTGACCACTGGTGAGCACTATCACTGCCGAGATTCGTTGTGCGGGTTTCAATTCGGCTTCGTGGCGGGCGCTGGTTTCGGGTCCGGGGCGGAGGGCTTCCAGGGATTGGTGTTGGCGGGGGCCTTGGGGTTGACGCCGAAATCCCAGACGTAGAGGTTCATGCCTTCATTGCCCAGTGTCCCTTCTTTGCCCATCATCTCGACGAGGGCGTATTCTCCGGGCGGCAGGGGTTCGGTGGGGGTGAGTTTGAGCCAGCCTCCGCTGACGCGGGTGATGGTGGTTTTGACCACGTGCTGCTCCTGGCTGATTTTGCCGGTGACCTGACGCTTCACGCCGCCGACGATGCGCTTGCCGCCTTTGACCTCGGTGCGGACGATGCGGAAACGGTCAAAAGGGACGCTGGGCTGCTGCGCTTGCTGCGGTTGTTGAGGTTGCTGCGGACCTTGGGCGGCGCGGGAAGAATCTCTCGGCGCGGCGGGCTGGTCGGGGGCGGCGTCAATATTGATGTAGAGCGAGGGAACGTCGACGTGAGCCTGCACGGGGGCATGGGCGCCCTCGAGTTCGATGGTTTGCTTGAGGCCGGCCACGGGATTGATGGCGCCGCGGAAGATGTTGGCTTTGGTGTTGCGGCTGACGTCGCCGGCGGTCTGTTGAATTTCCACGATTTGAGGCTCACCCTGAAAACTGTCGAGCAGAAATACGCCGGAGTCTTCGGGGAGGCGAAGTCCGGGAGCAACTTGCGGGAGTTGAGCTTCCTGGAGGTCGCGCTCGTGTTCGAGTTCCTTGTCGAGTTGCGCGGCCTCGGGGACGGACGCACCGGCGGCGCGGTCCTTTTCGTATTTTTCGGTCGCGGGCCAGTCGACCAGCGACGTGGGGAGTTCTTCCCAGTCATCGCGCTCGGCGCTCATGTAGCGCACGCGGTCGCCTTTGACCTCATATTTCGTGACCAGTTGGTAGGAGCCGTCTTTGAGAATGAGGCGGCGGGCGAGATCCTGGGCGGGGGAGAGGCGAGGGAATAAGAGGAGCGCGCTAAGGATAAGAAGCAGTGCGCGGAATTTATGGTGTGAACGGCGATGCAGGGCTCGACGGGACATAGGACGACCTAATTATCGTCCCGTGGGGGTTGTCTCCGCCAATCGGGGATCTCGTTCCGAAGTCCGAAGACTTGGGGTCACCGAGGGCAGGTCCAAAGCCCCACTTCTCGCGCAGAAGGCGCGCGAGAAATGGGGCACCCGGCTAAAGAATGTGCGTGAGAACTACTCTTTCGCCCCGCTGGGGCTCGCTCATCTCCCACCGCTCACCCACGGCTTCGCCGTGGGCTGCATTCTTACGCCGCTTCGCGGCTAAAATCTGAAGTCTTATTCCACCGCGCCGTCGAAACTCTGGTTCTCACGCATCCACTAAAGCCCCCATTCTAGTTGACCCCTAACGGCACGGCTGGAAGCCGTGCCCTTCCCGAAAGCAAGTCGGGCGCTGGTTGTAGTATCCTGTTGCTCGCGAATGCCACCGCCTAAACCATGAAACGTACTTTTCTCTTCTCGTGCTTGGTATCTTCTTTATTGTGCATGACGGCCGCGCTGGGCCAATCGGGGCCCGCGGCGGATGCAGCTTCCGCGAACGTGCAGTATGCGGCGTCTGGGGGGCCATCCGCGCAGGGCGCCGAGCCGGTTTCGTACGCCTCGGTGACCCAGTTGAACGGACTGCTGGCGCAGCTGGAAGCGAGTTCGAAGAATACGCAGGCCCACCTGGTGAAGTTGCGCATTGAACGCTGGAAGACCGACGGTTCCTACAAGAAACAGGCGCTGGCGAGGGTGGATTCGATTCAGCGCAACCTCCAGGACGCGCTGCCGGAGATCCTTTCGCAGTTGCGGGCGACGCCCGAAGATTTGCCGACGACGTTCAAACTCTACCGCAACCTCGATGTGCTGTATGAAGTGGTGGTCAGTGTGGTGGAGGACGCAGGGGCGTTCGGATCGAAAGACGATCTGCAGGCGCTCTCGAATGATCTGAGCGGCTTTGAAGGGACGCGCAAGCAGCTGGCGCAGCGGATTGAGAGTTTGTCGTCGGCGAAGGAAGCGGAGATTGTGCGGCTGCGCGCGGAGTTGAAGACGGCGCAGGCGGCGGTTCCGGTGGCTCCGCCGAAGAAGATTGTGATCGACGACAATGAGCCGGCGAAGAAACCGGCAGTGAAGAAGAAGCCGGCGGCGAAGCCCGGGAACCCATCCCCGGCGAAGCCGGCGGCGGGGCAGACGCCGGCAGCGCAGGCGCCGGCGAAGCCGCAGTAGGAGGAGTCAGGGGTCAGGAGTCAGTAGTCAGGGGTCAGGAGTCAGCAAGAACTTGTCTGATCCGATTGTCGACCAGATGGCGCCGTCGTATTACGCCTTACCCTGAGACCTGACTACTGACCCCTGACTACTGACTCCTGACTACTGACTCCTGACCCCTCGAATCTGTTAACCTTCCCACCGCATCTACAATTCACCTCATCACCACGGTCTGACGGCTGAGGTCCTGCATTTATGAATTCGCATGGCAGCATGGTCGCGACGGGGTTCGGGCTCATCATCATCTGGGTGGTGCTGCTGGATGCGTTTGAGACGGTGGTGTTGCCGCGGCGGGTGACGCGGCATTTCAAGCTGACGGCGTGGTTCTACCGGCAGACGTGGATTCCATGGCGACGGGCTGCGCGGCACATCAAGACGACTGCGCGGCAGCAGAATTTCCTGGGATACTTTGGGCCGCTGTCGCTGATCCTGCTGCTTGGGTTCTGGGCGGCGGGGCTGATCTTTGGGTTTGGGCTGGTGCAATACGGCATTGGGGGACACGAACAACTCAACAAAGAGCCGCTCACGTTCGGCAAGATTGTTTATCACAGCGGGGAGACTTTTTTCACGCTGGGGTACGGCGACATTGTGCCGACTTCGGGCGGGGCGCGGGCGCTTTCGGTGATCGAAGCGGGGATGGGCTTCGCCTTTCTGGGCGTGGTGATTGGATACATTCCGGTGGTGTATGCGTCGTTCTCGCGGCGGGAGATTCAGATTTCGATGCTGGATGCGCGGGCGGGGTCGCCTCCGTCGGCGGTGGAGTTGCTGGTGCGGCTGGCGGGGAGGTCGGAGGATCCGGGAGTGGATCAGAGAGTTCTGGATGAAGTGTTGCGGGACTGGGAACGCTGGGCGGGGGAGTTGCTGGAGAGTCACATTTCGTATCCGGTGCTGAGTTTTTTTCGCTCGCAGCACAGTAATCAGTCGTGGCTGGGTGCGCTGACGACGATGCTCGACGTGACTTCGCTGGTGCTGACGGGGATTGAGGGAGTGCATCCGGGGCAGGCCAAGCTTACGTTTGCCATGGCGCGACACGCGGCGGTGGATCTGGCGCAGGTGGTGAATGCGAGATACGACTCCGGGGCTGCGGACCGGTTGCCGGAGGAGCAGTTCCAGGGGTTGCGCGGGGCGCTAGGGGCGGCCGGACTGCGGCTGCGGAGCGACGAGTATGGCCGGGACAAACTGGCCAAGCTGCGGTCGATGTATGAACCGTATGCGCATTCGATGGGGCGCAACCTGATGCTGGCGTTGCCGCCGTGGAGGCACGCGGAGAAGACGCGCGACAACTGGCAGGCGGGGCCGTGGGATCGGGTGATTCAGGCGCGGGGGTTGGGAGCGCTGGGACAGAAGCCCATAACGCCGGTGGGGGAAGATCACTTCTGAAAGGTGTCGTATCTTGGAGCGCGTCGTGATTGGCGGGCTGGTGAACATGACGCGGGATTCAGGCGTCCCTACAGGACGCGGTTCATTTTGGTTTGCTTTACCCGCCAGTGTAACTGGCGGGCTATTTTCATTGGTCCCTCCGGGACCGGACCAGCGCGAGAGCGTCGAGCTATATTGATTCGGAGCGGGGTGGCTTTCTTGCTTGCGGTTAGAGGAGAGGTTGCTGGCAACGTCTCTACGGCTGGTTCGGTGCTAACATCCTCTTTCCGGATCCCCAAATAAAGAATGAAACACACTGGCGAGAACGTGGTGCGCATTGAGGCGGAAGCTTTGCGCGCGCTGGCGGACCGGATTGGCGGGCCGATGGCGGAGGCGTTTCAGCGCGCGGTAGAGTTGCTGTTTGGCTGTGCGGGGCGCGTGGTGGTTACCGGGATGGGGAAGAGTGGGCTGATTGCGCGCAAGATTGCGGCGACGTTGAGTTCGACGGGGACTCCGGCGTTGTATCTGCATCCGGTAGAGGCGCTGCACGGGGACCTGGGGATGGTGGTCCGGGGGGACGTGGTGCTGGCGCTTTCGGCCAGCGGGGAGACGGAAGAGATTCTGCAGTTGCTGGCGACGATCAAGCGACTGCGGGTGCCGCTGATTGCGATGACGGGGGATGAGATT
>JADGNP010000496.1 GCA_017883425.1 Candidatus Sulfotelmatobacter sp.
AAGGGCACGGCTTCAGCCGTGCCGCCAGGAGCTGCAACGGGTTTCGGCTTTAGCCGCTGAGGGTGCACACTCTACACCATCGCGAGAACTGCTCTAGCCCCTGAGGCATCCAGGACTAGTTTTCAGCACATGGTGTGCCCGCTCCAAAAGCTTGCGCTGGGTCGCTAGAAACTGCCTCCCCGCTTCACCCACATCGCCATCCCATTCCGAAATTCCGGCGTCCTCACCGTCTTATCCCCTCCGCTGTGGCGGAAGCGGATCGCATTCTTCACCTCGCCGCTCGACACGTCCACCCATGCCAGTGCATATTCTCCCGCCGGCAAGGTCAGGGTTATCTCCGTGGGCCCGTTCCCATCGACGTACATCGCGTACTCGCCTTTCGAACTGGAGAGCATGTGCGCGGAAACTCCGCCCGCCTGCTTTACCGTGGTGGGGTCCGGCACCAGATCCAAAAGCGGCAGTCCCTGCAGAAACTCGCTCAAAATCCGCAAACGCCGCCGCAGCTCCGCGCTCCCACCCCCCGGTCCGTTCGGCGCCGCGTCCGTTCCATCTTCATGCCCAACCGTGAACGAGTAGTCCAGGCCGTCGAACACGCTTCCCCCCGCGAGCATAAAATTCCACGCCTGCCGAGCGTAGGTCTCATCGGAGCGCCCAAGAAATCCAGTCTCGTCATACGACAGCGCCTTCCCCAGACCGTAATTCAACGACACCGCCTCGGGATACGCATAATGGAAGTTCACCACACTCACGCCCGGGATCAACTGCCGCATCGGATAACGAAAGTTGCAGCAATCCTGCGCGATCAAATGCTGGTTGGGCAACGATGCCTCTTCGCTCGTGATCCACTCTGCCACCCGCGCCTGCCACGCCATCGTCAAATCATCCGGCAAATCGATTGAGTTCGGGTACTGATCCCGCCCTGAAAACAAATAAGGATTCACTACACCCGCCAGCACCGGACGGTCCGACCAGGGCTCATTGGCGATTTCAAACATCACGTTCGGATAAGCATTCGCCTCCCGAACCAGCTTCCTCGCATACCGCTCCTGGTGCGAAAGAATGTTCCCGTTGTCCAGCGTGTTCAGCTTCTTCCAATCGATCGCGTCGGTCTGATTGACGTTGTTCGCGCGATTGAACGGGCTCAGGTCCCACTGCATCTCGCCATATTGCGAAGAGAACAGCGTAATCTCGACCACGATCCCACGCTTCGCGGCCTCCGCCAGAAAATCATGCAGCCGCGAGTAATACTCCGGATTCCATTTCTCCAGATCGAACTTGTTTCCGCCGCCCGCATATTCCCCGCTCTCGCTGCGCGCCCAAGGCGCTACAAATCGTCCGCGCGCCGGAGCCAGATCGTTCCGCACAATTCCAAACGATTTCCCCGGCGCCTCGACGTAGGAACCACCGAACAGCCGTGTGTAATTCATTCCTCCCGCTGCCAGCGTATCCAGATACCGGTGGTCGTCGAAGTCCGCATTGAACACCGCCCCATAATGTTCTCCACTGGTAATCAGCGCCACCGCCTTCCCCTGAAACAAAAAGTAATGCGGATTTCGCGGATGCAACCGAATCGGTGCATCCTTCTCCATCACCTGCGCACCCACTGCTGCGCAAGCAACGACTAACAGCACCGCAATGGTCCAGCCATGCCGCATGATTCTTTCTCTCTCGATCCGGTCGTACAAAAGAGCGTGAACTTCACGCGCCGGAGGCGCAACCCGAAAATAGCCCGGCGTTTCTAACGCCGGGTTAGCATGCAACGCAAGGAACCCGCGTCCCGGAGGGCACGCCTGAACCGCGCTGAACTCGGAACCAGAACAGTAAACACTCTAACTCGCAACCAGCCGCTACCTCCCACCTGGCACCCCATTTCCTACTTGATGGCCCCACTTTGAGTGCGCCAAGGGGGCCGACACAGGGTCTTCCTGACCACACCCCGTAACAATCTTGATTCCCCCAACCGCGCAAAAGAAAAGGCGGCCGCAGGCCGCCTAGAAGAGCTAGAAGCTAGTAGCTAGAAGCTGCCCTACTTCTTCCCGCGCAACATCTCCACCACCCGCTCATAATCATCCACCGTGTGATACTCAATCACAATCTTCCCCTTGCCCTTCCGGTCGCGGATCCGCACCCGGACCCCCAGCATCCGCTCCAGGTCCAGCTGCGCTGCCCGCACATTCGGATCCACCCACCGCGCCCCACTCTTTTTCACCGCCTGCCCCGGCATCCCCGGCACCGGATCGAGCAGCCCCGTCATCCGCATGATCAGGGTCTCCACCTGGTCCAGCGTCATGTGCTTCTTCACAATATAGTCAGCCGTCTTCTGGATCAGGTCCGGATCCTCCAGCTTCAGCAACTCCTTCGCCTCCGAGAATCCAATCTGCTTATGCGCCAACTGCTCCATCACCAAAACCGGCAGCTTCAGCAGCCGCATGTAATTCGACACCGACTCCCGCGACAAACCGACCCGTTCCCCAATCTGCGCCTGCGTCAGCGAAAATTCCTTGCTCAGCACCCGGAACGCCTCCGCCTGTTCCAACGCGCTCAAATCTTCGCGCTGCAGGTTTTCGATGATCGTCATCTCCGCCGCCTGCTGCAGCGACACCCGCCGCACCAGCGCCGGAATCGTCGTCTTCCCCGCCTTCTTCGAAGCCAGCAGCCGCCGCTCGCCCAGAATTAATATGTAGCGCCCGTCTTCGTCCCCCGGACGCACCATGATCGGCTGCACCACCCCATTCGCCTTGATGGAATCGGACAGTTCCTCCAGCTTCTCGTCATCATCGACATAGCGCGTCTGAAACGGATTCTTGTCGATATCCGCAATCGCCAGATTGACGACCAGATTCGCGGGCATCCGCGACTCCGCCTGCGCAAAAATCGTGATGGCCTCGTCCGGAGAAGCGTGCCCAGAAGAATCCTGCGAAGAAGATGTAGGGACAGCTTGTGCAGGGAGAGTTTGTGTGGGGACAGCCGCCCCCGGCTGTCCGGCCGAGCGAAGCTCGGCTGCCGCCGGTGCACCCTCCACCCCTGCCTGGATCACAATCGGAGCAGGAGCCGAAGCAGCCTGGGTAGAAACCGCCGTCCCATCCCCAGCGCTGTCATTCGAAATAGTCTTGTCACTCCTGTCATTCGAAACAGGCTTGTCATTCCGAACGAAGTGAGGAACCTGCTGTTTGCCGGCGGCGCCACCACTCTGACCGGGAACCCCGCCCACCACCACCCGCGGCCCCGGTATCAACGACTCCAGCCCCCGGCCCAAAGCCCGCCGCTTCTCCACCTTCTCTTTTTCCCCCGCCCGCCCCGCCGTATGCTCCGCCGCCGCAGTATTGGTCATCAGTGTTTTCCCTCAATCTCTCTGCCCGCTCCCAGTCCACCCCTTGTCATCCTGAGGCGCCGTTCTGTGGCGCCGAAGGACCTATGCACTTTCCCCGCCGCAAGCGAAGTATATCGATGTTCATCAATTTAGTATATTGATGTACATCAATATACTAAGCCGTCTTATCCATCTCCGACGCGGCCGGCATCTCTTCGACGGTCTGCTCCTGGCTATCTCTGTGTTCCTCTGTGCCCCCTGTGGTTAGTTGCTCTTCCCCTGACGGCTGAGAGCTGATCGCGGAAGGCTGCCTCTCAATAATCTCCTTCGCCAGCCGTATATAGCTCTCCGCCCCTTTCGACCGCGGATCGTAGACCAGCGCCGCCTTCCCGTGGCTCGGCGCCTCCGCCAGCCGTATGTTCCGCGGCACCGTTGTCCGGCACAGCTTCTCCCCGAAATAATTCTTCAGCTCAGCCATGACTTGCTGGGCCAGGTTGGTGCGCTCATCAAACATCGTAAGCACCACGCCCTCGATGCCCAACTCAGGGTTCAGCCCCACGCGGATCCGCTCAATGGTGTCGAGCAGCTCACTGATGCCCTCGAGAGCGAAGTACTCGCCCTGCATCGGGATCAGCACCGCGTCCGCCGCAACCAGCGCGTTCAGGGTCAGCAGGTCGAGAGCCGGTGGACAGTCCAGCACGATGAACTGAAACCGATCCCGCAAAGGAGCCAGCGCTTCGCGCAGGCGATACTCGCGCCCCTCTGCGTCCACCAGTTCCAGGTTGGCGCCAATGAGGTTCTTGTGGGCTGGAATCAGCCACAGCTGTTCAAGCTCAGTCGTGAGCAGCGCCTCCTCCGCCGAGGCCGCGCCCATCAGCAGATGGTAGGAGCTGATGCGGTCCGGATCCTTCACGAACCCCAGGCCGCTC
>JADGNP010000497.1 GCA_017883425.1 Candidatus Sulfotelmatobacter sp.
AGGGCACGGCTTCAGCCGTGCCGCCAGGAGCTGCAACGGGTTTCGGCTTTAGCCGCTGAGGGTGCACACTCTACACCATCGCGAGAACTGCTCTAGAGCCGAGAGTAGATCGGGCTTCAGTCCCTCAGGTCCGCAGTCAGGTGGTGGCCACATCGAAAACATTGTGGCTGGTAACCGGGACGCTGGACAGGCAGCGCTCGTAGGCTTCGTACATGCCCTCGAAAATGCGATCCCACGAAGTTTCCAGGGCCTGCTGCCGAGCCGCCGCGCGCAGGGTGGAGAGTAACTCGGGCTGTTCCATCAATATCGCCGTGTAGGCTACGAACTCATCGAAGTCGCGCGCGATGTATCCGGAACTCCCATGGCGCACGGTATACTGCGGCCCACCGCGATCGGTCACCACAGCGGGCACTCCCGAAGCAAACGCCTCGAGCACGACCAACCCGAACGTATCGGTCTCCGACGGGAAAGCCAACACATCGAAGTTGGCGAATGTCCGTGACAGTTCCGGTCCCGTCAGCACGCCCCTGAACTCGGCCTGCCGCATATTGTTCCGCAGCCATTCCTGTTCCGCGCCTTCGCCAACCACTACAAAACGAAAATCGCGATAGCCCTTGTCGAGCAGCGCCTGCTCCAGCCGCGCCAGCGAGCGCACGCTTTTCTCCGCCGTGAGCCGTCCCACGTAACCGATCCGGAATGGTCCATCCGTCCGGTCGCGGAGTTCCGGGCTGAAAACTGCCGTGTCCACGGCGTGCGACATCAGGTAGCAAGGCTTGCCCGTAGCCGCCTCCAGCACCCGGATCATCTCCTGGTTGGGCGCAAACAACAGCCGCGGGATTTTGTAGAACCGCGCCGACGCGCGAAAACTCAAGCGCTCTGTAACGTCCGCCAGTTTCCCGGCAACAGCCTTGGGAAGAAACGACACCGCAGCCGCCATGCGCCTGCGCGCATACTGGTGGAGATTGGTTTGCCACGACGCCGCGAGCGGGATCTTCATCTTGTGAGCTACATACGCCCCCAGTGTGCCCACATCGCTCGGTCCCGTGATCTGCACCACATCCGGATGGAAGTCTCGCAGCAGCGGTTCCAGTTTCCGATAATGCCTCAGGAAGAGCAGGTCGTAATCATGCGCCCGATCGAGCGGAAATTTCACTGGACTGCGCTGCAGCTGTACGCGGGTCACCGGACCTGCCGTCGTGACCTCATCTCGCGGGCCTGCGTGCACCATGAGAAACGGCATCTCCTGGCGCCTGGCGAATGCCTCGAAGTGCCGGCTGGTTTGGGCCACGCCGTCCACTTCATGGTAGACGCAGGGAAAAAATGCGACCCGTGGACTTGCTTTCTTCACGTAAGCGCCTCGGACGAAACCGCCTCCGTGGAAACTACCTCTGCGGGAATAACCTCAGCCGCAATCTCCCGGGGAAAGTCCGGAACGGCCCCGCGTCTAAAAACGCGCTGCATCGCGCGTTGCACAGTTGCGTTCTCCAGCAGGCGGACGCCGGACAAGATCTGTTCCACATACGCGGGCGGCGCCTTCCATAGCGAGGAGATCGGCCGGTCCGGGCCGCCGTTCGCGTCGGGATGGAAGATGCGGTCATCCCAGCGGCGCGAGCCGATCGGATATTCCGGATAGTTGCGAATCACGTCGAGCAGCGTGCGCGTCGTGCGGATGGTGACCGGTTCGGTATACTGCGGCATCAGCAGCACGTGGCTGCGCTGCTCCTGCCGGATTTCGCTCACAAACTCGCAAAACGTTTCGGCGCAAGTCAGATTCAATGCGCCGCTGGCCGCGCACCCGTGCCGGTCTCCGCCGGAGACCAGCGGGCGCTGCCACTGCTCGGCCAGTTTCCCTACGCGATTGTTTTCCTTGGTGCTGCGCGTGGCATTGATTTCGAACGCGTGCAGGAACTGCACCGCACAGCTCAAGAATCGTTCTAGAGCCTGCCCGTCCCGCTGCACGCCCACGCAAGTCTGCGTCCACAGGGGATGATTGAAAACCACGAGCACATCCTGGAATGCGTCGAGCCTGGCCAGCAGCTCACACAAGCGCCGGTCATCAGGGTTCCGAGTATACGCGGCGAGGTCGTCCATGATGGACTGCGCCTGGCCGCTCGGCAGATTGTGCACCCCGAGATGAAAAATAGTTCCCGCGAACGGCACGCTCCACTCCAGCGAGATCGGCGTCCGCGCCGTTTCCCGCACCGCCCGCAACCAGAGGGGCGCTTCGATGTTGTCGTGGTCCGTGAGCGAGACCAGGCTCTTGAGTCCGAGCGTATTCTCGATCTGATTTCTTTCGGTCTCGTAGGCCAGTTTCGGCGTCAGCGGCGGAGTCCAGTAAGCCCGCGAGAAATCCACGGGGATCCTCGACCTCAGGCACTGCTTCTCCAGTGCTGCGTGCAGCATTGGGGCCCTCCGGGCCAACTCCGGTATCAGCTGAAGGCTTTCTTTCGAGCGGTTCGTGTGACCGTGAAGCGAAACCGCGGCCCGAGTATCCCGGCCTAAGTCCGGTCCATGCCAGAAGCAAGAGAGTTTTGTTTCGGCCATTCGCAATTGTTTGTATTACGGGAGTTTCAATTCTAGCCTAGGACGGCTTCCTTAGCGATCATTCTTTACAGTCGCTGCCCCTGAACCAGTTAGATGCGTGTTTCCATCGTTTTCAAGGGTAAACGGCCAAAATCTTCGGGGATCAGGACTGACCACCATCCAATTACGCTCGTAACTGCCGCTGCCGTTTCTCTGTGCTATACTCTTCTTGACGCTTTTTCCACGGTTTGCTCGTGACGCGGTGGTCCCTCGTTGGATCAGATTCATCTCCGCCTTTCCTGCCCGCCGTTTAGTTCCAGCGTGATTTCAAACAATGCGAGCGGCATGGAAGCTTCACGTGTGTCCCAGTGTAGAGACGTGTATCTCGACCCGCCCCTCCAGAAAGAACAATCTAGAATGACCACATTTACGGAACTGCCCTTGTCTGCTGCCTTGCAGCAGAAGCTCGCGGCAGCTCAATTCATCACCTTAACGCCGATTCAGGAGCGCGCGATCCAGCCTGCTCTTGAGGGAAAAGATGTAATCGGCACCGCCCAGACCGGCACTGGCAAGACTCTTGCATTTCTGATCCCGGTGATCGAAATGCTTCGCCAGGAACCGTCGGCCCAGGCCAGCGCTCTGGTCCTGTTGCCCACGCGCGAACTGGCCATGCAGGTCCACGAACAATACGAGCAGTTGCGCACCAAAGGCATGCCCAAGGCCGCGCTCGTCATCGGCGGCGTGTCTGAAAAAGCTCAGATCCAGGGCCTGCGTGCCGGCTCATCCTTGATCATCGCCACTCCCGGACGCCTGCAGGATCTCACCGATCGCAAGTTCGCCGACCTGCGTCAGATCAAGATGCTCGTCCTCGACGAAGCCGACCGCATGCTCGACATGGGATTTCTCCCGGCCATCCGCCGCATTCTTGCGCTGTTGCCAAAGAGCCGTCAGACTCTATGTTTCTCCGCCACCCTCGAGCAGTCCGTCGCCGGACTCGTGCATGAGTACATGCGCGACCCCGTGCGGGTTGCGCTGGGTTCGGTCCTGAAGCCCGCCGAAAGCGTGGCACTGAAAGCCTACGAAGTCCGTCCCGGCGAAAAGCTCGACGTTCTCCGCCAGCTTCTCTACGCGGAAAAAGGACAGACTCTCATCTTCACCCGCACCAAGCGCGGTGCCCAGCGCCTGGCGCAAGAGTTGGCCCGCGACGGCTTCGCCGCCACCATGATTCACGGCGATCGCTCGCAGTCACAGCGCAACGGCGCCCTCAGCGGATTTCAGGAAGGCCGCTTCCAGGTGCTGGTCGCAACCGACATCGCTTCCCGCGGCTTGCATTGCGACGACGTCGCCCACGTCATCAACTATGACCTGCCCAAGATGGCCGAAGACTTCATCCATCGGGTTGGCCGTACCGGGCGCGCTGGATTAACCGGCCGCGCTACCACCCTGGCCTCCGGCGTCGAGGTCGTGGAACTCCGCAACATCGAGCGCACTCTGAAGCTGCGCATCGAACGCATGCAGATGGACCCTTCCGGCGCAGCCCAGCCCAAGCGTTTCGTGCAGAACACGCTGGCTTCGCGCACCCTAACGGCATTGCCCGGTGAGGTTTTTGTCTAGGACTGGTCTCATAAATGGGTTTGGGAAGGGCACGGCTTCCAGCCGTGCCGTCAGAGCCGAGAATAAATCGGGGCTTTAGCCCCTGAGGTTCGCTGG
>JADGNP010000498.1 GCA_017883425.1 Candidatus Sulfotelmatobacter sp.
GCGCTCATCTCTGAGTGGATGCAGCAGTGTGAACAAAAAGTACTTGACGACGCCGGCATTGTAAGAGACGCCTGTTTACGCCAACAATCGTTTTCCTACTCAGGCAAGCCCATTTCAAACAAGCACTTAACTTCCGTATCACTCGGAAACAATCGCCAAAGTGTCAGGGACGGCCACCACATCAGGTTACCGACCGATCGTTCAATGGACTAGCCTCTATCGCGCGGCAGGTCTGTAGATGGCGCACCGGAAACGCAGGCGGATCACCGGAAATTACTGATTAGGATGACGTCGCTGCTTTCGCTGCCTCGTGTCAGAGCCAGCTGTCTGCCGTCATGCGACCACGCAAAGTCAAAAATCTGTCCCGATTCAAAATTCGTGATCTGTTTCGGCGGCCCGCCTCCTAATTTCTGTCGCCAGATGTTAGTGACGCCGCTCCTGGTTAAGGCATATTCAACGGCGTCACCCGCAGGCGCCCAAAGGGGGGCACTTGCTGAGGCTGGCCAGTCGAACTTGTACAAGTCGGCTCCGCCATCGGAAGGGATTACCTTCAGTTGATATGGATTGGATGCGGAGGGAGAACTGGGGTTCTCAGGAGGTTCGGGTGAGGCGAGATACATGATTCGCTTTCCGTCCGGAGAGATTCTAAGAGGATTGCCAAAACCATTTTCAAAGTCCTGTGCGAGCACCTCTGGAGGCTTCGCCCCCGTGATGGGAACTTTTACCGGGGTCCAGGAAGGGCCTCGCACGTAGACCACCCACTTGCCATCTGGGGAACATTGCGGGCGTATGGCAAACGTCTCGTCAGCGATGCGGATGGGGTTTGAGCCATCGGCACTCATGCGCCATATCCCGCGTTTTTGCTCCCGGTAGGCGGCGTAGACGATGTAGCGCCCATCGCCACAAACCGACGGGTCCCAGTTGGAACTATCATCGGGCGTCAGCCGAATACGCCCACTCCCATCCTGATTTACCGCGTAGAGATTGCCATCCTGGCTGGCAAAGATGATGCGTCCGTCGGGCATCCAGGAAAAGCCTCCGACAGCAAACTCTTTCGTAGTGATCTGCTTAGCCTTTGCGGTGTTACCGACAGGCGCGAGCCACAAGTTGGAGACCGTCGCGAGCTCGGTGTCGACAAGAGTCTTGCCATCCGGCGTGAGGTCCAAGCAACAGAGCTGGTAATCCATCAGGTCATTGGTGAGGCGGCGTGCCTCTCCTCGTGGATAGGAGATGAACCAAAGTTGCCCGCGAAACGCCTGACCAGCGTTCCCTATGGGAGCCAAGAGACCACTTCCGTCGGGCAGCCAGCGCGGACGGCCGATGGTGTCCGGTATTGAGTAGATTTCACGGACCGATCCATCAGCAACCGATATGGCGCAAAGCGAAGAACGAAGTTTTTTCGCGGCCTCCGAGGTTGTGAACGCAACCGTCTTGCCATCGGGAGACCACGCTACACCGATATCCGCGTCACGGTAGGGACGTGTAGCGAGCACCCGTTCGTCACTCCCGTCGGCTTTGGCAATCAAGACATCGACCTTTCCAGGACCCGAGTTTGCAACCCGCAAAAAAGCGAACTGCCGACCATCTGGAGAGTAACTGGATCCGAAGTCGATCCCCCCCTGCATCGCAAGGTGTGGTGTTCCGCCGAGCACGGGCATCCGATAGAGATGGGTGTCCGTGAAGTTGGGCTTCTCGGAGCGGACAAAATCAATGTAGTTGGCGTCTGGTGAGAAAGTCAGACTCCATATCCAAACTTCATCCGGCGGTAGAATCTGCACATCGCTGCCGGTAGCTACTTGACGAACGTTGAGGCTTTGTTTTTCCCCTTCTCTCAGGACGTAGACCACATAGCGCCCATCGGGCGAAATCGCCACATTGATAGCATTCCCGCTCTGCGTGACTCGGCTGAGCTTCATAGCTTGGAAGTCCCATCCACTGCTGCGTCGACTCAGCCTGGATAATAGGGCCACAGCAACAGCCAAGACTGCCAGCATGAATACTCCACCGATTAGTAGTCGGCGAGAAAAAGGTCTTCTCTCACTGGCTTCCGAAGCGGGCAAAGCGCCCTGACCTGTAATTGTCTGCGCCGGACTGACGTTTGATTTTGGAGCGAGCAACGTGGCGTTTGTTGGCCTGGAATCGATTAGCTGTGCTATGAAACGGTAGCCACGCCGCGGGAGCGTTTCTACAAATCGGGGATTCTCCGCCGAGTCGCCCAGAGCTTCTCGCACACGGTTGATGGCGGCATTGAGACCGCTATCGAAGTCCACAAAGGTGTCGGATGGCCACAGCCGCCGCTGTAATTGCTCGCGGGTAACCAGATCGCCAGGATGCTCCAGTAAGATGGCCAGAATCTGGAATGGCTGGCCTGTGAGCTTGACTCTTATCCCATTCTTGCGCAGTTCTCCCAGGCGCAAATCAACTTCATAGGTACCAAACCGCATCACTTGAGAATTGGGAATTGGTTCCAGCACAGGTGAACCACAAGAAATGCTATCAGTCTAGCATTGAAGTACAACTTCCGAAGCTCTATTCCAGCTTCTAACATCCTGGTCTAACCCTTATCGTTCCAACAACTTAACGATTGATCTCCTTCCAACATGCTTTTGATAGCCAATTAAGTCTCCATCCATTGAGGTAGCGGGACTCTCGGTAGACGTTGTCCGCCAGCGCGGCACTCCGCGAGAGAGGACAACGTGACAAGAACATATGGAAATCGCGAATCGTGCGCCGCCTGCAGCCCAACTCGTGCGGGCTGCCGATGGAGCCTGATTCTGCTGACCGGCGTACTGATGGTCATGCCTTTTGTATTCTCCGCCTACCCGTTTGCCGCGCAGACAAACGGTAATGCCCCCAAGCAGCACTTTGCCTGCAATGTTGGTTACACCCCGAGAGAGTGCCAAGTCGCTGCGACGGTCTTGAGAAAAGCTCTCGCGCGATACCCGGTAGAGGCACTCGGCGAATGGAGATGGGTGCTGGTGCGGACTGAGGACTGGAAACAAATTCTATCGGAGAGGGGGGTTGATCCGAACGTTCCAGCGTTCAGTTACCTACCAAAAAGAGAGACGTTCCTCGACGGCTCGTTGGTCGTCGGAGCATCGATTCACGGCGCCGAGCTTCGTGCAATATGGCATATGCCAGTCGAAGACCTGCTCGATTTTGCGATTCGGCATGAACTTGCACACGCTTTGTGTAACGAGCGCGACGAATCCAAAGCCGACCGCGCAGCCATTGCCCTGAAAAATGGGACGCCATTGTCCTGCCGAGTTATCGAGCAGGCATCGGCTGCGAATCCGAAATGAACAAGCAGACACCGTCCCGATAGTTGGCGTTAAATCTCTATTACACTCATCTGGCCCTGCGCGGGGCACTTGAGTGTAATGGTCTGCTATCGACAGTTATCGTCCACGATCCTTGGCAGGCTTCAAACGGCAGGCTCGTCCAGAACGCTTCCGCACCGCGCGATGGAATCATTTACGCTCGACGGTGGGCGTTTCCTCGCAGGAGATCGCGCCTTCGAGCAGGATATACTCGCAACGCCAGCGGAAGCCATTGGCGTCGTGTTTTCCATATCCCCACACGCGGAGCGTGAGGGTCTCCCCCTCGACTTGCGAGGCCTCCATAAACACATGGTCGTTTTCCCGCAGTTGAGGACGAAGGTTGACCGGCACAAGATTGGTGAGCAACGGCTGGTCGATCACGACTGGGTCGCGCGAATTGTCGGCAGCAAAGATCAGGGCGCGGGAAGTGCGTTTGCTGAGATACTCCGTCACAATGAGGAAGTCGTTTTTCGCCCACGCCACCGCTGCTACGCCGACGTAGTCGCACAGTTTGCGGGTACGTCCGCATTCGATCGCCTTCTCACGCGCCCTCGCACCGGTCACTGTCTGGCGCGCCCGAACGGGCCGACCGCTAACTGATCGTGCGAAGCTCCGGCCAGAGCGTGGTCCAGGGTGCCCGCAGTCCGGCGCACACGGTGACTTCCTTCCCCTGCTCGCCGTTGTCGATGCCTAGCCCGTTGTCGATATGCGCGACTACGTGACAGCCGACGAAGAACTGGCTCCAATCGGCCGGTCTCCAATCCCCAACGTGCACCACGACTGTGCGGTCGGCCGCAGGGGGTCCCCAGAACCAGAACGAGTTGTGGCCGGAGTAGACCGGCGGCAGCCCGGTGCCGAGCAGCACGAGCGGGCTCGCCTCGCTGTAGTCGTCGGTAAGGATCACCGCGCGG
>JADGNP010000499.1 GCA_017883425.1 Candidatus Sulfotelmatobacter sp.
TCGCCAGGTCAAAAACCAGCTTCAGGTAGTCGGGCATTTGCAGGCGTCCGGGCCGCGGCTGCACTTCCCTCCACGTGGGGCGGATGTAAAGCTGCTGGCCTAATGGAAAGCGAACCAGGTCTTCGATCGCCTGGGGAATGTTGTCCGCCTTGATTTCGTCCGTGCCGCTGTCTGCTGTGATATAGGTCACCAGCCCCTTGCCAAAGTTCGGCACAACCTCTTCGCTAGAAGTTGTGGTCATCACCACATCATCAGTGGGAATGACCGCATCCGGCGGGTATTGAGGGAATGGGCCCTGATTGAGGCGATCGTTCACCTGCGGGCCGGAGCCGAAGTCGTAGTTTCCCCAGTTGTGAGCGGGAACCTTCGCCTGCGCTTTACCCGTTCCAAGTTCTGCAGCTATCGCAACAGCGATAGTACTTTTTAGAAAATCTCTACGCTGCATCGGAATTCTCTCCTCACTGCGGGTCGATTACATTTGGACAAACTGCCTGGAACTCCACCTTCGTATGAGCCTCACATTTTCCGGCAACTATCGGAAACTTACTATTTATATCGTTTTATTTCGTTTGTCCAGTACAAGATGCCGAATATTTCGATGGCTTTTGACAAATATGCTCTCACAACGACCGACCAGCATTTAGATGGATGGCGACAAAATGCAATAAAATCCATGCGGCTAGCAGATTGGGTCCCTCCTGACGCTCCGAAAATTGATTGACTTTGCAGCTCTTTCCTTGTATTACGACTATTTACGCTTTATTTCATTCTATGTTTTCAACGAAAAGAGCAATTTTGCGATCTGACAACAACCTGTTCCCTAGGCTGAGAACCGTAACTGCAGCCATGCTCTGGATTGTTGTCACCACCGTGTTTACGGCTTGTTCACTGGCAATGGTTGCGGATGTCTCTGTTGGCAAGACTCAGATTCAAGGCGGAAATGTCCGCATTGAGTTTGATAACCATCTGCGCAGTCGCGTGGTTGCCCGTTTCGACAAGAAGGAGACGGTGTTGGGGCCATTCACCGCCTCTGAGACCGTGACCACCGAGAAGCCCTGGACCGATTTCTCCCTGACCTCGCAAAAACACGAGCGCACAAAAGACGTCTTCGGGGAGGGTGACCGGCTCACCGTCGAAGGAAAGGCGGGAGAACTGAAAAAGACGGTCACCGTCACCGTATATGACGACTTTCCTGCGATGGCGTTCTTCGATGTCCAGTACACCAATACTGGAACATCCAAGCTCACGATCAAAAGTTGGACCAACAACGCGTACACGGTGAACGCGCAACCCAATGTAGGCCCGCCAGCTTTCTGGTCTTACCAGAGTGGCTCCTACGAGAAACGTCCCAACTGGATCCTGCCGCTGCACGCTAATTTTCAGCAGGAGAATTATCAAGGCATGAATGCCGACGATTATGGCGGCGGCACGCCGATTATCGACGTCTGGCGGCGTGACGTTGGAATTGCTGTGGGACACGTCGAGCCGCGTCCGAAGCTGGTTTCCTTGCCCGTATCCATGCCTGATGCTGCACATGCCACCATCGCGGTACGCTTCACCAAGAACATCTCATTAAGCCCCGGCGAAAGTTTCCATACCTTTCGCACCTTCGTCGCCGTCCATCAGGGGGACTACTTCCGCGCGCTCGCGGACTACCGGCGCCTCATGATGAAACAAGGGTTCCAGATGGCCACGGCTCCCGATGATGCGTTCGGCGCCATTTGGTGTGCATGGGGATATGGACGAAAAGTTCAGCCGCAGCAGGTGTACGACTCACTTCCGACAGCGAAGCGACTGGGATTCAGGTGGGTCACGCTCGATGACGGTTGGCAGAACAATGTGGGCGATTGGCAACTCGATCCCAAAAAGTTTCCCAATGGCGACGCTGACATGAAGGCCCTGGTGGACCGCATTCACCAGGAAGGATTCAAGGCCCAGCTCTGGTGGTCACCGCTCAGCGCTGTGCCAGACTCGCAATTACTTCGCGATCATCCCGACTACGAGCTATTGAACCAGGATGGTTCGACGAGAAAAGTTTCCTGGTGGGATTCCTATTATTTGTGCCCAGCCAACCGCCGCGTAGTGGAGTACCACCAGGCCTTGGTGCGAAAGATTTTGGTGGACTGGGGATTCGACGGGCTGAAGCTCGATGGCCAGCACATGAACGGAGTGCCAGCCTGTTACAACCCGGCTCACCATCACGCCCAGCCGGAGGACTCGGTCGAAGCCCTGCCGGATTTCTTCAAGGCAATTTACGAGACCGCGCAGGCCGTAAAGCCTGGGACGCTGGTGGAGTTCTGCCCCTGCGGCACGGCGTTCTCTTTTTTCACCATGCCGCACTTCAATATGTCGGTGGCTTCCGACCCCAGAGGTTCTTTTCAGATTCGGTCCAAGGCGAAAACGTTAAAAGCTCTGATGGGAGATAACGTTCCATTCTTCGGCGATCACGTCGAACTGAGCGATGGCGGCAACGACTTTGCGTCCACTGTGGGCGTGGGAGGCGTCGTGGGCACACAGTTTGTTCTTCCGTCTTTGGTCACAAAGCACGGCAAATCCGACCTGACTCCGGAGCGGGAGAAGGAATTCGAAAAGTGGCTTCGTATCTATCGGGAAAAGATGTTGTCAAGAGGACAATATCTCGGGCAGCTCTATGACATCGGCTTCGATGTGCCCGAGACTCATGCAATCCGCAAAGGGCATGCCATGTACTACGCTTTCTTTGCCAAGCAGTGGAAGGGGCCAGTCGAACTGCGTGGCCTCGAAGACCGCACCTACAGCGTGGTGGACTACGTTACAGGAAAAAGCCTTGGGACGGTGTCAGGACACAGTGCACATCTGCCGGTTGAGTTCGACGGAAATCTGCTTGTGGAAGTGCAGCCACAGTGAGGTAAGGTATGGTGATTTAAGGATCCTTCGGAGACCTGCTTGCGTCGGGACCACTCGTCTGCAATGGTCTCATTCAATACCGTCGCGATTCAATGCGGCAACGAGAAACTGAACACCTTCGCTCCCGCGTCCCACCCCAGGATTTTTCCTGGGTCCCACTTGCGGGTAGCCTGCTGCTGGCATGTTATTCCTCCGGCTAAGGAGTATTAATCTCTCGGCAGAGAACTAGCTAGCTCCCTGCCTTGGCGCTCCAGTGCTGCCGGACAAAGTTGGTGAGCGCAGCCCGATCGCGAAACGCCTCCGTGCCACCTTCTCTTGTGGTGGAATAGGCTCCAGCGACGTTTGCAAAGGCCAAACAGTCCTCAAGTTTTGCTCCTGTCAAATACTGGTGAATGAATCCGGCGTCGAAACTATCTCCGGCGCCAACATCGTCCACCGGCTTCACACTCGGAGGTATGAGGCTGCACATCTCCTGCCCCGACCGGCACATGGCTGCGGAAGAGCCACGTTTCACGACTACAACCTTAGCCAGTCCTGCGAGTAGGTTGATGGCCTGCGAAAGGTCGTCGGTGCGGGCGATCTTCTTCGCCTCGCGATCATTGGGGAGAAAAACGTCTACGTATTTGAGAACTTCCAGCAAATCCCGATCCCATTTGTTCTCGGGATCGTCATTAGTATCGAGAGAAGTCGACAGGCCTGCCGCCTTCGCTTGGCGGAATAGATCCGCGATTCTTTGCCGCAGCGCACGATGCAAGAAGAACGATGAAACGTGCAGATGCCGTGCGGACCGCACGTATCCCATGTCGATGTCAGAATATTGGAGTTCAAACATCGTGCCGGGATAGGTGAGGATGTAACGTTGGTTCAAATAAGGCAAAACGACGGTAACGCCCGTAGCCGTGCGCCCAGTTGCCTGCCTTACGTGGCCTACATCGACGCCAGCAACTGACAGTCTCTCGAGAGCCATCTTCCCGAGAGCATCGCCGCCAGTTTTCGAGATAAACCCGACCTTGTTTCCCAGCATGGCTAGATTATGGGCAAAAATTGCGGACGAACTGCCCAGGGTAAGCGCGAGGCCGCTGGCCAGCAGTTCCCTGTCCAACACAAGCTCTTTTGGCAGACCATAGAGGATCAGGTCCAGGTTGATTTCACCAACCACGCATACGTCCAATGTCGGCATGATTCTCCTCTGCTACCTGCTTCACAATCGGCTACTGCTCGAGCAGCGTCGCGTTATTTCGACCTGCTGCCTGCAAATTCCTGGAAACTCTGAAAGCCAACGTGTCATTACGTACTATTACCTTTACTTTCGTTTGGACGGCTGTCAAGGGGTTTCTTAGAGGC
>JADGNP010000500.1 GCA_017883425.1 Candidatus Sulfotelmatobacter sp.
AGGAGGCGCATATGGCACGCATCGTAGTCGATCCCGTAACCCGGATTGAAGGGCACCTCCGCATCGAAGCCGAGGTCAACGGCGGCATGGTGTCGGACGCCTGGAGTTCCGGAACAATGTTCCGCGGAATCGAGCTGATCCTGCGCGGCCGCGATCCACGTGAGGCCTGGATCTGGACCCAACGTATCTGCGGCGTCTGCACCACCGTCCACGCGCTGACCTCGGTACGCGCTGTCGAGGACGCGCTGGGCATCGAGGTCCCGGAGAACGCGAACCTCATCCGCAACATTATCGGCGCCAGCCAGTACGTGCAGGATCACGTCATCCACTTCTACCATCTGCATGCCCTGGATTGGGTCGATGTCACGCTGGCTTTGAAGGCCGATCCGGCGAAGACTTCACAGCTTGCCGAATCGATCTCGCCCTGGCCGAAATCCAGCCGCAGTTACTTCAAAGCCGTTCAGGACCGCGTCAAAGCCTTAGTCGAAAGCAAGCAGTTGAGCCTGTTCAGCAGCGGCTATTGGGGACATCCCGCCTACCACCTTCCGCCCGAAGCTAATCTGTTGGCGGTGGCTCACTACATCGAAGCGCTCGAGTTTCAGAAGGACTACATCCGTATCCACGCCGTGCTCGGCGGGAAGAATCCTCACCTGCAAACCTACCTCGTGGGCGGGATGGCCGCCTCCATGGACCCGGACGAGCCCGGCGCAACCATCAATCCGGAACGAATCACGTTCCTCACGGAATTGGCAAGCAAGGCACAGGCGTTCGTAGACCAGGTCTACGTACCCGATGTACTCGCGGTCGCTAGTTTCTATCGTGACTGGTTCGGGCATGGTGAGGGCTTGGGGAACTTCCTCTCCTATGGCGACTATCCCCGGGGCGGCGTCAAGGATCCGAGCCGCTTCTACCTGCAGCGCGGCGCGATCTTCAATCACGATCTCTCGAAGGTCCATCCCGTCGATCCCGCCAACGTCACGGAATACGTGACGCATTCCTGGTATCAGTACGCTGGCGGCGATCAGAACGCGAAGCATCCCTATCAGGGCGAAACCAGCCCGAAGTACACCGGACCAAAGCCCCCCTTCGAGCATCTGGAGGTCGACCAGAAATATTCCTGGCTCAAGGCGCCGCGCTATCAGGATCACGCCATGGAGGTCGGCCCGCTCTCGCGCATGCTGGTCGCCTATGCCTCAGGGCATCCGGAAGTCAAGGCTGCCGTCGACGGTGTTCTGGCCAAGCTCAACGCTCCCGCAACGGCGCTCTTTTCGACTCTGGGACGCATTGCCGCTCGCGCGATCGAAGCCCACGTTATGGCTGGACAAGTCAGCACGTGGGTGGCGGAACTCGGTGACAAGCTGGGCCACGGAGACCTGCGCGTCCACAACGGCGAAAAATGGGATCCCGACACCTGGCCCAAAGAGGCGCAGGGGTTCGGCTTCCACGAGGCGCCTCGCGGATCTCTGGGCCACTGGGTCCACATCGAAAACAAGAAGATCAAAAACTACCAGTGTGTGGTGCCGACGACCTGGAACGCCGGACCGCGCGATGCCAAGGGACAACGCGGCGCATATGAAGCGTCTCTGCTCAAGACTCCGATCGCCGATCCGGAGCGCCCGGTGGAGATCCTGCGCACGGTGCATTCGTTCGATCCGTGCCTGGCCTGTGCCGTTCACGTCGTCGACGCCCGCGGACGCATCTACGCGCACCTCAAAGCAAGTTGAGTCGTAGCATCGGTGATCAGTCCAGAGCAGATGGAAAGGAGGCCCGCAATGAGTGAACTCAGAGCATACGCATGGAGCGAAGCGCACAAGCCCGAGCCCGCTTCGGCCCCGGTGCGCGTCTACGTCTGGGAACTGCCCGTGCGCGTCTCGCACTGGTTCATTTTTCTGCCTGTATTGGTCCTCTCCTTCACCGGCTATTACATGCATAACCCCTTCATTGTGGCCAAAAGCAGCACCCCGTTCTTGATGGCGACGATGCGCTTCACTCACCTGGTCGCCGGTTCGGTCTTCATTTCCGCCTTCATTCTGCGCATGTATTGGTTCTTTGTGGGAAACCACTGGTCGAGTTGGCGTTCATTCTGGCCGATCCGGCGTCGGCAATGGCGAGGCATGGGCAACATGGTCGCCTACTACAGCTTCCTGCAAAGGGATCTGGCGCACCACGTCGGCCACAACGCCCTGGCAGCCGTGACCTACCTTTTCATGTTCACGCTGATGTTGATCGAAATCATCACCGGCCTGACGCTGTACACGCACGTCCGCGGAGCATGGCTGTTGGCGTCGCTTTTTAGCTGGATCCCCCGCGTCATCGACATTCAAAACCTGCGCCTCATCCATTTCTGCATCATGTTCGCCTTCTTCGCGTTTGTCATTCACCACGTATACAGCGCGGTGCTGGTCTCCTGGGAAGAGCGCAACGGGTTGATCGAGAGCATCTTCACCGGATACAAGTTCGTCCCGCGTGACGAACTCGAAGAAGACTCATCGCTGTGGAAGGGCAAGTAAATGCCGGGCGAGTCCAAAATCATCGTGCTCGGCCTGGGCAATATCCTCCACTCCGATGATGGAGTCGGCCCTCAGGCGATTGGCAGGTTGCGTCAGGACCCGAGAGTGCTCAACGATGTGAGTCTGATCGATGGCGGTACTCTGGGACTGGAGCTGCTTACCTATGTCTGGGATTGTTCCTACCTGCTGGTCCTGGATGCGGTGGACGTCGGACAGCCTCCCGGAACGCTGGTTCGGATGTCAAGCCAGGAACTGCGAGCCTTGCCCGGCCAAGGAAGTGTGCACCAACTCGGCGTTGCCGACCTGCTGGTAGCGCTCCGGGTTCTGGCAAATCGAACTCCCGAGGTCGTGCTGCTGGGTGTGCAACCCGCCACCACGGAATGGGGCACGCAATTGTCGCCGGCGGTTGCTGCTGTCCTGCCCGCGCTCGCAGATGCTGCCGTCGCAGAAATGAGCCGCCGAGCACATGCTCAGGCGAAATCAACAGCCTAGAATCCCCGCCATCTACCAAGGACCGAAATAAACACTGCGATCAGTGCTCACTGGACAGGACCAAGCGCTCGAACGGTACAAGTCGTATTGGGATTCGTCGACCGGGTTGCAAACGTTCTGGTCGTCTGCACGTAGAGCTGACTTCATTCGCCAATTAGGGCAATAATTTACTTGACTCGCCCATGTGATTTTTGTATATTTCAGTCATGGAACGCGAACCTCAAAGCCTTCGAGAAGCAGTCGTATACTTCTCGAATCCCGATAATTGCATCGACTACATTGCTGTCCGGCGTTGGCCGAACGGCGTGGTCTGTCCCGGTTGCGGAGCTACCAAGGTCAGCTTTAACGCGAAGCGCCGTACTTGGAAGTGTGGCAGCCACCACCCCAAGCGCGAGTTCTCCGTGAAGGTCGGAACGATCTATGAGGATTCGCCTATCTCCCTCGACAAATGGCTCACCGCTACTTGGCTGCTCACAAACTGCAAGAACGGCGTGAGTAGTTACGAGATTGCGCGTGACGTGAAGGTTACCCAGAAGTCGGCGTGGTTCATGCTGCAACGCATTCGTCTTGCGATGCAGGACGATTTCTTTGGCTCTAAGCTCGGCGGCGAAGTCGAAGTAGACGAAACCTTCATCGGCGGCAAAGCGAGAAACATGCACGTCAGTGAGCGCAAGCGCCGCATTACTGGCACCGGCACGAAAGACAAGACTGCTGTCATGGGAATCCTTGAGCGCGGCGGTAAGGTTTCGCGCTGCCGTCGTTCCCAGTCGCCGCAAGACCGTCCTACAAGAAGAAGTCCGCAAGCACGTTACTGCTGGCGCGGCGCTCTACAGCGATGCGCTCATGTCCTACGACGGACTGGCGACTGATTACGCGCATCAGGTTGTAGATCATGCCACTCAATATGTGGACGGTCGCGTACACACGAATGGCCTTGAGAACTTCTGGTCTCTGCTCAAGCGCGGGATTTCGGGAACCTACGTTAGCGTCGAACCGTTTCATCTTCACCGCTACCTTGACGAACAAATGTTCCGCTTCAACAATCGCAAAGAACTCGATGATGCTGGCCGCTTCGATCTTGCTGTCCGCCAGATCGTTGGTAAGCGCATCACGTTTGCTCAACTAACGGGCAAACCAAATTGAGCAAGGACTACCCAGACACGGGCCTCTCGGCGGCAAGGTCGAGGCAGGCGGGCTAAGAAAGAGCCCGCTTTTTCTTTGCCCGTT
>JADGNP010000501.1 GCA_017883425.1 Candidatus Sulfotelmatobacter sp.
GAAGGCGTCGCCCCAGAAAAGATACACCGGGTCGGAAACGTCATGATCGATTCCCTCGTGCGCCTGCTCCCAGCCGCGAGCCGATGCCCTACGAACGGACTCCCCGAACGTTTTGCGCTGGTGACGCTCCATCGCCCCTCCAACGTTGACGATGGCGAAACACTGAAGAGCATTCTTCAATCACTTCTGACCGTGCACGAGCAACTCGACGTCGTCTTCCCCGTCCATCCGCGTACGCGAGCCCGGATCGCCCAGTTCGGTATCAGCGTCGATAAGCTGCATCTCCTCGAACCCGTTCCTTATATCGAATTCCTCGCCCTGCAGAGACGCGCGACGGCTGTTATCACGGACTCGGGTGGGATCCAGGAGGAAACGACTTACCTGCAAGTGCCGTGTCTCACACTACGCAGCAATACTGAACGGCCAATCACGGTAACCATGGGAACGAACATATTGGTGGGCCAGGATAGCCGAAAGCTTGCCTTTGAATTATCGGCGATTCTCGAAGGCAGAGCCAAACGAGGAAGCATTCCGCCTCTTTGGGACGGACATGCCGGCGAGCGCATCGCTGATGTGCTTCAGCGCCTCTGATGTCAGGCTAGCTTCTTGACTCGCGTGCGAACCGTTTCGAACTGATACGTACCCAGTCCGCGTTTGGCTGCCATCTTCAAATACGGTAAAGCGTCAACCTCCATGTTCCAGTAAGCTTTCGCCACGTAGGCATCGAGGGCGACCGGATCGGTTCCCGCGACCAACGTCTTCTTGAGGAGCACGTCCTCAAGATTGCCTCCGGTTGGGCCGTTACGCAGGAGTATCCGGTAACAATCGATGATGGTCAATGTCGGCCGTACGAAGTCGGCAAGGTCCACGAGGCTCTCGTGAATCCTCTGGTGTAACTGATTGCGCGGTCCGCCGAGCATTCCATACCAGTTCTTCATACCCAAAGTCGTGCCCGTAAGGCCATGGTGTTTCGCGATCGGGACATTGATAACCTTATCGACATTCAAGAATGGATCGAAGACCGGCCACGCGTGCAGAACCTCGCCTTGCAAGTCCACTTCCTTGAATCTGGAAGACTCGGGAAGAATGACGTCTGCACCTGCGAGCTTTGCGGCCTCTGCGATGCCTGACCGCTGAAAGCAGCGGCGCGCGTCGTTGCAGCTCACGTCCGTCACGATGACCCGCTTGGCTCCAGCATTCGAGCACTGCCGAACAATCTCCGCGACAACATCGGGATTCGTGTTCGCCGCCTGCTCTGGCGTTCGGTCCCAACCTATATTCGGCTTCACCAGGACGACATCACCACGCGCGATGAAGCGCCGCATGCCTCCCAATTCTTCAATCGCCTGGCGCGCCAGTTGTGCAGGGTCGTCACCCTGGATGATGGCCATCTCTGGAAGCTTCGGATCGGCTGCTACCGTGTGGCCGTGTTTCGCAGTCATGGCCAACGCCGTCTCAGGACGCCAGCTGTGTTCGCTGAGCCAGAGACCCAACCCGGCGGCTCCGGCGCCAGCACCCGCAACGCGCAGCAACTTCACTAACGCTTCACGACGACTTAGCGCAACACTGTCGGTTTCCATAAACACTCCGTGGGAACGATCAAGCTCAAACTAATACTGCGGTGCCTCGCCATCTGCAGTGATCAGAGACACACTCCGCGGCGCTCCTTCACTGGGAAAGTCGCCGCTCGATCTCGCGGCCCAGTTCCTGCAGGGCCTTTTGCACTTCCGGAGACTGCTTATAGGCAACGACTCGCACGAGATAACGTCCTTTGCAGAAAACCAGGCTTCCGGCATATAAACGCCCGCTGTCGCCGAGTTGCACCGATTTTGCCTGCCCTGCTGGCTCTCCTTCGAGAATCGTCCGGGCACCCTTCGCATCGCCCATCGTGTAGATGTCAACCACGGCGTCGAACCCGTTCTGGAAGTTGTAGTCGGCAGTAGAGGTACTCTGCACGCCCGCTTTGACGTATCGCTCTGCATCTCCGTCGATGTAACTCCAAAGTTCTGTGGTCGAGAAGGTGCGCGTGTCTCCGGTCTTCACCCAGCCAGCAACTTCGTTGGAGGCCGGAAACGGCGTAGCTGAAATTCCAGCGTGCCGGCTGCAAGCCACAAAAGCCAATACCGCCAGGCACGAGGCTGCCAGGAGCAGGCTGCGGCCGGTTGTACGCTTGAAGATCATCGTTATCCCTTTCTCCGATTCAGCAGGATCTGATTCGTTCGCGAGCGGCTTTCGCCGACGCTGGTGACGTAGACGGCCGGGCGATCCTGCACCGGGCAGGCATGCTCGCAGGCGCCACACCCCACGCAGCGCGCCGGATCAAGATACGGCTGCTTGACCTGCTTCACGCTGCCCGCAGCGTCCATCACTTCCGCCGGGCGAAAATAGATTGCTTTGGGCGACGTCGGACACCATTCTTCGCAAACAATGCAATCGGTAGCCATGGCCCAAGGCAGGCATCGCCCCCGATCGTAAAATGCGGTTCCCACTCGGATCGGTTTCGCGGCGCCAGCCACATCGACCGACCATCCCTTTTCTTTGGGCGTGATCTCCCAGATCGCGCCCGTGGGGCAGACCTGCGAGCACAGCACACAACTGGTCTCGCAATAGCCGATGCGCGGAACCAGAATCGGCGTCCAAAGACCTTCCAGCCCTGCCTCGGTCAACGTGGGATGCAGCGCGTTGTTGGGACAAACCTTCATGCATTCGCCACAGCGAATGCAGCGCGACAGAAAGAATTCTTCATCCAGCGCCCCGGGAGGACGCAACAACCGTTCGTGGCGTTCCGCCGCGAATCCGGGGGTGGCGCGCACCAGAGGGACAAGCGCGGCGCCTGCAGCCAGTCCCGTGAGAACTTTGCGTCGTTGCAGGTTTGCGCCCAGCGTTTTCTGTGTGGGGAAGAATTTGAACCGCAAGCTGTGTTCCGGACACTCATCCACGCAATTCAGACACAGATGGCACTCGGGCTGATGCCACGGAACGCCACCGGCGGGATCGTCGCCGCCCTGGCAGCGCAGCAGGCAACGGTTGCAATCATTGCAGTGCTCCGCGCTCTTCACCAGCCCGAGCACGGACCAGCGTGACACGATGCCCAGCAGCGCACCCAACGGACAAAGTGCGCGGCACCAGAACCGGGTGATGCGGAAATTCAGCGCAATAACAAAAATGAAAATGACGCCCAGCCAGACACCCTGCCGGAAGTACGGTTGTTTGAAGCTGAGCACCAGGGTTCCCAGGATGAAGTGCAGCACACCGCCCACGGTTTGCACGGCCGCAAATCTGCTGTGCTCAAGCAAGCTCAGGGCAGCCCGCAGGCCATAGTTGGTTGCGGGCACAATCGACAAGCCCATCGAGCGCACCAAAAAGGAGAACGGGTCCAGCCAGCCAACGATGCCCGTCCCCATCACAGCCGCGAGCAGGGCCACAATCAGCAGGTAATACTTCGTGGTCTGCCAGCGCTTGTAGCGATTCGACTCAATGAGTTGCTTCCCGCGTTTGCGCTCTGATTTGAAGCTACTGAAAAAGTGATGAACAGATCCGAGAGGGCAGACCCACCCGCAAAAGAAGCGTCCAAGAAACATCGTGGGAATCAGGATTACCAGGCTCCACAGCAGGCCGCGATAGAGCGCATGGCTGGCCAGCGCATTCGATAATGCGACCAGCGGGTCGAGCTGAAAGAAGAGTCCGACCGGATAGGGAAGGCGAATCTCGCTTCCTGAAGCTGCCAACGATCCTCGGAACTCGGTGCGCAGCAGAAGGAACAGAAACAGCAGAAAGAAAACGATCTGCGAGAAAAGGCGTAGCTTGGTCGGTTTCAGAAAGCGCACGATGAGCCCTCACCCGCGGGGCCGGGATGGCCGGTCGCATCGTAGGACTGGCTGGGCGAAATCGACCTGCGTCTTACGCTGCGAACTCTATGCTCGGTCCAGGCAGGGCTATCTTTCTGTGATCCAAATCACTCCTCCTCGTGTTCCTCGAGGCTGGATAAATCGCCCAGCCCGGCCCTAGTGCGCAACGGCTAACGCCCTTCAATCACTCTTCGGATGCGCTCGAACGCCCAGTCAATCTCCTCGCGTGTGATAGTGAGCGGAGGAGCGATGCGGAGGACCTTATCGTGGGTCTCCTTGCACAGGATGCCTTCGTCTTTGAGCGCTTCGCAGTAGGGACGCGCCGGGCTGTGCAGTTCGATTCCGATCCAGAGCCCCTTGCCG
>JADGNP010000087.1 GCA_017883425.1 Candidatus Sulfotelmatobacter sp.
TGCGGAAGCCGAGAAGCACGGGCACAGCGAGGATGTCTGCACGTATGTGAAATGCGACATCGGCATGTTGAAGTCGGGCAACGTGGGTCCCACCGGCGTGAAACTCCCTAATCCCGATCTGCTGCTGCTCTCCTACACGGGATGCTTCACGTTTCTCAAATGGTTCGAACTTCTGCGCGAGGAGTATCAGTGTCCGGTGGCCATGCTGCACGTGCCGTACCTGGCCAACGGACGCATCGAACCGCACCATGTCGACTACGTCGTGCAGCAGTTGCGCACCGAGGTGATCCCCAAGCTGGAGCAAGTCAGCGGCCGGCGCTACGATGAGGCTCGACTTTCCGAGATGCTGGCTCTTTCCGCCAAGGCGGAGGACGATTTCGTGTGGGTGTTGGAGAGCGCGAAGAACGAGCCCTCGCCGATTGATGCCTACTTCGGCGGCGTGTACTACATCGGCCCGATATTCACTGCCTTCCGAGGCACGAGCGAGGGAGTCGAGTATTACCGCGTGCTGCGCGAAGAGATTGCGGAACGGATCAGGCTGGGACTTGGTCCTGTGACTCCCGAGGGCACGATGGAGCGCCAGCGCTATCGCCTGGTGGTGGAAGGCCCGCCCAACTGGACGAGCTTCCGCGAGTTCTGGAAGATGTTCTACGACGAAGGCGCTGTCGTAGTTGCCAGCAGCTATACCAAAGTGGGTGGACTCTACGATCGCGGTTTCCGCCACGACCCCAACCGCCCGCTCGAAAGCCTGGCGGAATACTGCCTGGGTTGCTACACCAACCTCGGACTGCCTGCGCGCGTCGATCTGCTGGAGCGCTACATCCGCGAATACCGCGCTGACGGCTTCATGATCAACAGCGTCAAGAGTTGCAACTCGTTCAGTGTCGGCCAATTGCTGATGCTGCGGCAACTCGAGCAGCGGACAGGTGTGCCCGGCGGATTCATCGAGAGCGATCTCGTGGATCCGCGATATTTTTCGCCGGCAAACATCAAGAACCGCGTCGAGAGCTACATGCAGATGCTGGCACAAAAACGAGTAGCTGGGGTGACGGCGTGAGCGTGGAGATCCTGCTCGGCATTGACCTGGGCTCGACCACGACCAAGGCCATTGCGCTTGATCGAACGGGCCGGATCCTTGGCCGCGGCATCACCAACACCCGCAGCAACTATGAAGTCGCTTCCCAGATCGTTCGCGAGGAAGCGCTCGTGCAATCAAGATTTGAACTGGTCCGGCATGCCATGGCAGCCGATCCAGAACTCTCAGGAATTGAAAACAAATTTATTGGATCTCTGGTGCGGAATTTTCGCCAGCGGCAACATCTGGAACAGTTGGAGTTCCTGGAGTTGACGCTGCACCGTTGTGCCGATGCGCCCCGCTACGCGCCCACCCGGGAGACCGTAAAGGAAATGCTCAATCGCATCTGCGACGCGATGCGGTCGCGCGTTCCCAGCCATTTCAGCGAATTGGCGGTGCGCAAGAGTGATTTCTTCCGCGACCTGGCCGCAGCCGACTACATGCAGTTCGCGGAACAGTTCAGCGAGTCGAAGCACGCCTCCTTCGACGTCCTGTGTGGTCTGTTCGACGCCGCCATCCTGGAAGTCGAAAATGCGGCAACCGGCGGGGCCTTTGAACGGCACGCCGCGCCAGCACTGGAGCAGACGCTCGCTACTGCGCCGGCGGACATCCGCCAACGGGAAGCGAGACTGCGCTTTGCCGTTGAGTCGGTGAGATCGCTCGAGTTCCGGGTGCTTGGAATGGTCGGTACGGGCTATGGCCGGCAACGGCTTCCGTTCCCGAAAGAACAGATCCGCAGCGAGATCCTCTGCCATGGCCTGGGCGCCCATGCCATGTTCGCCGGGACGCGCACGGTGCTCGACATCGGCGGCCAGGACACCAAGGCGATTCAGGTTGATGGCACCGGCATCGTCACCAGTTTCCAGATGAATGACCGGTGTGCAGCGGGATGTGGCCGCTACTTGGGCTATATCGCCGACGAAATGAACATCGGCCTGCACGAACTCGGCAGGCTGGCACAGGAGAGCACTTGCAGCATAAAGATCAACAGCACGTGCACGGTCTTTGCCGGAGCCGAACTGCGGGATCGCCTGTCTCTCGGGCAGAAGCGGGCAGACATCCTGGCGGGTCTGCACCGGGCGATCATGTTGCGGGCGATGTCGCTGCTGGCGCGTTCTGGGGGGATTTCCGATGAATTCACGTTTACCGGGGGAGTGGCCCGTAACCCCGCCGCGGTTTCTGCCCTGAAAGGCCTGGTCCAACAAAACTATGGCGCGCGAACCTTGAATATCTCTCCGGAGTCTATCTATACCGGGGCCCTGGGAGCGGCGTTATTCGCGCAGCGTGCGGCCGACGAAAGGAATGCGGCATGAAGGCTGGAGAGAGCATCTTCGCCGCGGGCATCGACGTGGGCTCGAGTGCAGTCAAGTTTGCGCTGGTGCGGACTGCTGGAGACGGGGCTGTGAGCGTGCTGGCTCTGCACAACGAGCGCATCCGCCGGCGCGACCTGCGGAAGGTGATTCGGGAAGGCTATGAGGTGTCTCTGGAAGCCGCTGGAGTGCGCCAGAACGAGATTGCTTATACCGCGAGCACCGGGGAAGGCGAGTTGGTGGATTTCCGTCGAGGTCATTTCTACGGAATGACGACACACGCGCGAGGAGCGGTTTTCCTGATGCCCGACACCGGCGCCGTGATCGACATCGGGGCCTTGCACGCGCGTGCCATGCGGGTTGACGAGCGCAGCCGCGTAATGGCGTACCGCATGACCAGCCAGTGCGCGTCCGGTTCAGGACAGTTCCTCGAGAACGTTGCCCGCTACCTGGGCATCATGCTGGAGGACGTCGGACCTTTGTCTTGCGAAGCAAAGAATCCGGAATCGGTCAGCAGCATCTGCGCGGTGCTGGCGGAGACCGACGTGATTAACATGGTGAGCCGTGGCATTGCGCGCAGCGACATCCTGAAAGGGATTCACCTGTCGATGGCGGGGCGCTACACGAAGCTTCTACGCTCGATCGATGCGTGCGGTGACGTGGCGATCACCGGCGGACTAGCCGCTGATATTGGGCTATGCCGCGCATTGGAAGAGAAGATCGCCGAAGAAAAGCTGGCCATGCGCGTGCGTACTCACCCAAACTCGATCTACGCTGGAGCGATCGGGGCCGCGCTTTGGGGCGCGTACCGCCATCGTGTACTCGCGCGGCGCACCGAGGTGGTGGCGTGAAGGGCACTCTCGAAAACAAGATTGCCGTGGTGACCGGTGGATCCGGCGCCATCGGGTCTGCCATCATCGCGGCCTTGGAACAGCAAGGGGCGCGCGCGGTGTCGCTGGATCTGGCGCGTCCGGCGGCTGCGCCCTTCCAGGCTTGTGATGTGCGGGACGATGGTTCAGTGGCTGCGGCGATCGCAAAGGTGCAGGATACTTACGGGCGCCTTGATCTGGTGGTACACGCGGCAGGAGTCTCCCGCGAAGCGGTTGTCTGGAAGCTTGCTGTCGAGGACTGGGATTTTGTGCAAAGCGTAAACTTGCGTGGGGCTTTCCTTCTGCTACGCCATGCCATCCCAGTGATGCGGGCCGGCGAAGGTGGACGGATCGTGCTCATCGGTTCCATCAATGGTTCGCGCGGAAAGTTCGGTACCTCCGCGTATTCGGCAAGCAAGGCTGGTTTGATCGCTCTGGCCAGGACAGTCGCGCGCGAGGTTGCCCGCCTGAAGATTCTCATCAACGTCGTCGAGCCGGGATGGGTGCGCACACCGCTCACCGACAGCCTGCCGCAGGCGGTCCGCGACGCTGCCTTAGCGGAAAGTCTGGTGGGAAGATACGTCGAGCCTGCGGACGTGGCCGCCGCGGTCTCGTTTCTTTGTGGACCTGGGGCGCAGCAGATTACAGGACAGATCCTTCGCGTCGATGGGGGACAGTCGCTCGGCAGTGTTTGAGAGAGGAGCTATATGAGTACCAAACCTCTGGAAGAACCGGGAATCCTGGAAACGGACAGCATCTTGGTGCGCCTTATGAACGAGCATGACCTGGAGGCGGTGGTTGCGATTGATGCAGTAGCCAGCGGGCGGCGGCGTCCCCGCTATTTCGAATTGATGTTGGAACGAGCGGTGAAACAAGCGGCGCTGCAAGTCTCCCTGGCTGCGGAAGTGGATGGGCATGTCGTCGGATTCGTCATCGCATCGCTTTACTATGGCGAGTACGGCGTCAGCGAGCCTACGGCCTCGCTGGATGCCATTGGTGTGGATAAGCCAAACCGCGGCCAACACGTAGGCAAAGCCTTACTCCGGCAGTTGCGGCTGAATCTATCGGCGCTCCGAGTCACGACGCTGCGCACCGAAGTATCGTGGGATGATTTTGATCTTCTTGCTTTCTTCAAGAAAGAAGGATTCGCCCCGGCGCACCGTCTCTGCCTGGATTGTGCGCTCGACCCCACGCGTTTTGAGTGACGCGCACCTAAGGAGGATCGTATGTCAGAAGCGACTCAGGCCTCTGTACGTTGTCCCCGCTGCGGTAAGCTGAGCGCCACCGTAGACAAGTTCTGCGCCGAGTGCGGACGGTTTCTCCGCGACGCTTCGATTGACCAGCGGCTTCTTTTGGCCCTGGTGCATGAACGCGAGGGACGGGGGCGGGAGGCACGGCAGGAGCTTCAGCACTTGCTTGATGCCGAGCCCGACAACGTCCTAGGCAACCACCAACTCGGAAACCTTCTGTTCCACGAGGGTCTGCTGGACCAGGCCATCGAACACTATCGCCGGGCCGTGACAGCCTCGTCGACATTTGTTTTGGCCCACTACGATCTTGGGGTTGCCTACTACCACCGAGGCAACATGCCGGAGGCGGCGGCCGCCTTCCGCCGCTGTCTCGACATTAATCCTAACTACAACGCCGCTCACTACCGGCTTGCCCTGGCGCTGTTTCACCAGGGACAGCTTGCAGAGGCCCGCGAGCACTTCGAACTTTCGGCGACCCTGACGCCGGAATACGTAATGGCCCACTATCACCTGGGCGTGATTCACGAGCGCGAAGGCGAGACCGAGATCGCTCGTCGGGAATTCGAACGGAGCCTGGAAGAAGGGGTTCACGAACTCAGCAGTCTGTTCCACCTTTCGGTAATCCGTCGCGCGCAGGGCGACAATGCCGGAGCCGACGAGCTTTTGAGGCGAGCGGGTGAGTTTGGCAAGTTGCACCCGACGGCATCCGAAATCCGCAGATAAACGAGAGAGTGCGGCATGGGAATCTCGGCAGGGAACGGCCTCATCTTCGACTGGGCAGGGGCGGGTCCGCGGACTACTTCCTGGCCAGCACACGTCATGCTCGACGATGAGACACTGCGGGACGGTCTTCAGAGCCCCTCGGTTACCGATCCGCCAGTTGAGGCAAAAATCGAGATTCTCCATCTCATGGAGACTCTCGGAATTGAAACTGTTGATGTGGGCCTGCCCGGAGCGGGCACACGCCAGCGCGAAGCTGTACTCGCGCTCTGCCGCGAGATCTCCGACCGGCGGATGCGCATCCGCCCCAACTGCGCCGCCCGCACCATGATGGTCGACATTCGTCCTATCGCGGAGGCATCGCAACTGACGGGCGTGCCGATTGAGGCTTGTTTGTTTATCGGGAGCAGTCCCATCCGGCAGTACGCGGAAGAGTGGACCCTCGATCAAATTCAGCGCCACACCCGGGAAGCGATCCGATTTGCGGTAAAGGAAGGCCTCGAGGTGATGTACGTAACCGAGGACACAGTACGATCTTCGCCAGAGCACCTGCGTATCTTGTTTGCCGAAGCGATCGAGGCTGGGGCCAAGCGGCTGTGTCTCTGCGACACTTGTGGCGCCGCGACTCCGGAGGCGGTCTGGAACCTGGTGTCCTGGGTTAAGAAGTTCTTGGCGGAGACTGGGGCCGACCTCGGCATCGACTGGCACGGTCACCGGGATCGTGGCCTCGATTTGGCGAACACGCTGGCCGCCATTGAGGCAGGGGCATCACGCGTACATGGCACCGCGCTTGGAATCGGCGAGCGCGTGGGAAACACCCCGATGGAACAGTTGTTGGTGAATCTCAACCTGCTTGGCATGAGGCATGACGACCTCAGTTCTCTGCAGGGGTATGTGGACTCGGTTTCGGCCGCGACCTCCGTTCCAGTTCCCGCGAACACTCCGGTGATCGGACGCGATGCCTTCCGCACTGCCACCGGCGTCCACGCGGCGGCCATCATCAAAGCCCAGAAGAAGGGTGATCGCTGGCTGACCGACCATGTCTATTCAGGAGTTCCAGCAAGCCTGATCGGACGCAATCAGGAAATTGAGATCGGGCCCATGTCGGGCAGTTCGAACGTTATCTTCTATCTGTCACAGAGGGGAATCGTGCCGGGCCATGAACTCATACAGGCCGTCCTGCTAGCGGCCAAAGAATCCAACCGGATTCTGCAGGAACCGGAAATCCTGGCCATCGTGCGGCGCTTTGAAAATGTGACTTCGTAGCCTGCTGTGATGCAACATTGACACGGTCGACAATCTGTCCTGGCACAATCCGTCCGAAAGTGCGGCGGTTCACACTAAGCTCGGTGTTTGGCTCTGGCAGCGTACTCAACCACAGCCCGTCAACCGTGTGCTTCCTCTGACGCTCACGAATGATGAACCCGTATCGTCCCGATACCCGCGATTCTCGTGAATGCGTTGAGCGACGTGGAGCCGAAGGTCGGCCGACTTTTCGACGGGACGAATCTGCGCAAGGAATGGACGCCGGCTGTCTCGAGGAGAAAGCGCGGTCTCCGGGCACTGTTATAATCAAGGATTGCGCTCATGACTATGAAGCGACTGATTCGATCCACTACAGTTTTGTCGGTTCGCCGCAACGGGAAGGTCGTTCTCGCCGGCGACGGCCAGGTCACCCTGGGCGAGTCGGTGATCAAGCACACGGCCAAGAAGATCCGCCGGCTGTACAACGACAAGATTGTGGCCGGATTTGCCGGGTCGACTGCGGATGCGTTCACTCTGTTCAGCCGGTTCGAGGCCAAACTGGAGCAGTACCACGGCAACCTGGGGCGGGCTGCGGTGGAACTGGCCAAGGACTGGCGTACCGACAAGTTTCTTCGGCATCTGGAAGCATTGCTGCTGGTGAGCGACAAGGAACAGACGTTTTTGCTCAGCGGGCAGGGCGACGTGATCGAACCTGACGGCGCGGTGGCCGCCATCGGCAGCGGCGGGCCTTACGCGCAGGCTGCGGCCCAGGCGCTCTCGGAGCACACGGAACTCTCCGCCCGGCAGATTGCCGAAGAAGCCATGAAGATTGCGGGCAAGATGTGCATCTATACCAATGACAAGGTAACGATTGAAGAGCTTTGAAGTACGTGTGGGGACAGCCGCCCTCGGCTGTCCGCTGGGCCGAAGGCCCAGCAGTTTCATTCCACTGGGACTGAGCTAGAAAGACTGTCGAGCTACGCTCGACCGGACAGCCGAGGGCGGCTGTCCCCACATGAATTTCTATGGCCATATATCTCCCCTCCTCCGCTGAAGAAGAACGGCTTGCGCTGGATGAACTGACTCCGCGCGAGATTGTGGTTGAGCTCGACAAACACGTGATTGGCCAGAAGGACGCCAAGCGCGCGGTGGCCATCGCGTTGCGTAACCGCATGCGCCGGCAGAAGCTCTCTCCCGAACTCGCCGAAGAGATCATCCCGAAGAACATCATCATGATTGGCCCTACGGGTGTGGGCAAGACGGAGATTGCGCGGCGGCTGGCGAAGCTGGCGAATTCGCCGTTTTTGAAGGTGGAGGCCTCGAAGTTTACCGAAGTCGGCTACGTGGGGCGCGATGTCGAATCGATGGTGCGCGATCTGGTGGAGATCGCGATCGACAATGTGCGCGAAGAAAAGCTGGAAGACGTTGCCGACAAGGCCGAACTCAATGCGGAAGAGCGGCTGCTGGATATTCTGCTGCCGCCATCACCGCCGCCACGGCCGGAGGCGGCTTCGACTTCGGGCGGCGTGGTGATTGACGGCAGCACGGCGTTGACAGAGTCTTCGAGCCGGACGCGCGAAAAACTGCGGCAGCAACTGCGCGAGGGAAAGCTCGATGACCGCACCGTGGAAATCGACGTGCGCGAGCGCAATTTCCCGTCGTTTGAAATTCTGACCAACCAGGGCGTGGAGGAGATGGACGTCAACATTAAGGACATGTTGCCAAACATCTTCGGGCAGCGCACCAAGAAGCGGAAGATGAAGGTCAATGAGGCTTTCGAGTACCTGATTCAGGAAGAGGAGCAGCGACTAGTTGACATGGACCAGGTCACGCGGATCGCCATCGACCGCGTGGAGAACTCGGGCATCGTATTCCTGGACGAGATCGACAAGATCGCCGGGCGCGAAGGCGGCCATGGACCGGACGTTTCGCGGGAAGGCGTGCAGCGCGACATTCTTCCCATCGTGGAAGGGACGACCGTCAACACGCGATATGGGATGGTGCGCACCGACCACATCCTGTTCATTGCGGCGGGCGCGTTCCACGTGTCGAAGCCGAGCGACCTGATTCCGGAACTGCAGGGGCGGTTCCCGATTCGCGTCGAGCTGCAGTCGCTGACTATGGAAGACTTCGTGCGGATTCTTACGGAGCCGAAGTCGTCGCTGGTGAAACAGTACACGGCCCTGCTTGAGACCGAAGGGGTGAAGCTGGAGTTTACGAAGGAGGCGCTGGATGAGATTGCGCACTTCGCCTTCCGCGTGAACGAGAGCACGGAGAACATCGGGGCGCGGCGCCTGCACACCATCATGGAGCGCGTGCTCGACGAGCTGAGCTTCGACGCGCCGGAGAAGAAGGGCGAGCACGTTACCATTGACGCGGACTATGTGCGCAAGATGCTCACCGACATTGTGAAGGATCAGGATTTGTCGCGCTACATTCTGTAAAAAGCCTTTTACCACAGAGGACACAGAGGGCACAGAGGAGTTCTTGCAGGACTTCCCCCTGTGTTCCTCGGTGTCCTCTGTGGTTTATCTTTTGATGTACTTTCCCATGAAGACTATCGACCGTGCCCGCCTGCAGTCTCTGATGCAACGCGAACAGAAGAAGTTTGTGGACGAGCGCCCGAAGTCGAAGGCGCTGTTTGAACGGGCGCGCAAGTCTCTGCTCGCGGGCGTGCCCATGAACTGGATGGTGAAGTGGGCGGGGGCGTTTCCGCCATTCGTGCGGGAGGCGCAGGGGGCGCACTTCTTCGACGTGGACGGGCACCGCTACACCGACTTTTGCCTGGGCGACACCGGAGCGATGACCGGACATTCTCCATTCGCCACGGTCAAGGCGGTGGAGGAGCAGTCCCGGCGCGGCATTACGCTGATGCTGCCGGGGGAAGATTCGATTTTCGTAGCGGAGGAACTGCAGAAGCGGTTTCAGTTGCCGTACTGGCAGTTCGCGCTCACGGCTACCGATGCGAACCGCTTTTCGATCCGGCTGGCGCGGCAGATCACGGGACGGCCGAAGATTCTGGTTTTCAACTGGTGCTATCACGGCACGGTGGATGAGACGTTCATCACTCTTGGGGCCAACGGCGCAGCCGGGCCGCGGCCCGGGAACATTGGGCCGCCGGTGAATCCGGCAGTCACGACCAAAGTCGTGGAGTTCAACGATGTCGACGCACTGGAGCGGGCGCTGGCTCCGGGAGATGTGGCTTGCGTGCTAGCCGAGCCCGCTATGACAAATGTTGGCATCGTGCATCCGCAGCCGGGATATCATCAAGCGCTGCGCGAGCTCACGCGCAAGCATGGGGCATTGCTTATCATTGACGAGACGCACACCATCTGCGCCGGGCCCGGCGGGTACACGCGTGCCGAGAATCTCGATCCGGATGTTCTGGTTTTCGGCAAGGCCATTGGGGGAGGCATTCCCGGCGCCGCTTACGGCTTTTCGCAGGAAGTGGCCGAGCGCATTGTGGCCAGGCAAGAACTGGAGAACTGCGATGTCGGAGGGATCGGAGGCACGCTGGCGGGGAATGCGCTTTCTCTCGCCGCCATGCGGGCGACGCTGACGAAAGTTCTTACCAAAGAGGCATTTGACCGCATGATTCCCATGGCCGAGCGCTGGACGGGGGGCGTGGCCAAGGCAATTGCCGATGCGGAACTTCCGTGGCACGTGACCCGTCTCGGGTGCCGGGCGGAATATCTTTTTGGCGCCGAGAAGCCGACGAATGGCACGCAGGCCCACAACGCGATGGACTTCGAACTGGAACGATTCATGCACCTCTACGCCATGAATCGCGGAATCCTGCTCACGCCGTTTCACAACATGGCCCTGATGTCGCCGCAGACGGAAGCGGAAGATGTGGATCGGCACACCAAGGTGTTTCGCGAGGCAGTGAAGGAACTGGCGGGGTAGCCCGGCTGCCGCAGCAACTTTAAAAGCGACCCTCAGGGACTGAAGCCCGCGTCGTTTGTGGCGTTTAGCGGCACGGCTGAAGCCCGTGCCCTTCCCAAAACTCCGCTATCCGATGCGCATGGCTCTGTCCAATACGCACCCTTTGCAAACACTCTCCGACACAGTCAGGGCTCCTGCCTGCGGGCGGTCTGTTAGTCTGTTTTCTTCCGCATGAGACGCTCCACCTCGAAGCTTTTGTTGGCTCTGGGCACGCCGCTGATGTTCACGGCGTGCGCGACGATTGGGCCGCCACTGCCGCCGTCGCTGGAGTTGCCGAAGCCGCCTTCGGATCTGCGAGCTGCGCGCAAGGGGGATCGAGTCATTCTCACCTGGACTGCGCCCAGCGTTACGACCGACCGGCAGACGGTGCGGAGCGTGGGGCCAACGCGGATTTGCCGGGGACTTGAAACGGTATTGACACAGTGCGGAACTCCGGTAGGTGAGGCCGCTGCGCAGCCGACTCCCAGCACGGCTCAGTCTGCCATCCAGAAAGTTGCAAGATCGTACACCGACTCGCTCCCTGGGCAACTTCAAAGCGACAATCCTTCCGGCTTCATGACGTATGCCATTGAAGCGCTCAATGCGGGTGGTCGCGGCGCTGGGCTTTCGAATCAGGTGCGGGTTTCGCTGGCCCGCACTCTTCCACCTCCGCGGGACTTCGCTGCGCGCGTCACGGGGCAGGGGGTGGTGCTGACCTGGACGAGCGACCTTCCGCCAGCAGGTTCCACACAACCCGTGCACTATGTTTATCGCGTGTACCGGCGTCCGGAAGGCAGCCAGGAACAGATTCTTGCGGGCCAGATCCCGGAGGGAGGCGAACCCAGTCTAACTTTTACCGATTCGAGCATCGAGTGGGGAAAGACCTACGAATATCGTGCGGAGACGGTTACGGTGATGGCTCAGGAAAATCAGCCTGAGGTGCAGGTCGAAGGGGATGATACGCCCGAGGTCAAGGTCTTCGCAGACGACGTTTTCCCGCCGGCCGTTCCTTCCGGGCTGCAGGCGGTGTCTTCTGGTCCGGGACAGAAGACGTTTGTCGATCTGGTATGGGCTCCGGTGACCGACGTCGATCTCGACGGATACAACGTGTATCGTCATGAAGAGGGAACGGCCGCAGTGAAGGTGAATGCGGAGCCGTTGAAAACGCCGGCTTACCGGGACGCAAACGTCATGTCGGGGAAGGCTTATTTTTATTCTGTCTCGGCGGTGGACATTCGCGGGAACGAGAGTGCGCGGTCGGAGGAAGCCAGCGAAACGGTGCCGTGAGGACGTGGCGGGATTTCGCAGGCTGCAAGAATTTCAGGAAGTCTTCGCGTTCAGTTGTGGCTCGCCTCCAAGCGAGCGTGGTAGCCTTTGCGAGCCCGAACTTGCAAGCGCTTGCCGTCCTTCTCTGCAATGATGCTGATCGCGCGATAGCTTCCATTGGGCTGGAAGTCGGCGGGCTTATAGGCGACGAAGTAACGGCTGCGAATCAGATCATGCAGTTTGTCAAAGGACTTACCCAAAGTCAGGATATCGCCGGGAAACATCGCCTCGCCTCCGCTGCGCTCCGCCAGCACCTCTAAGACCCGGTCGGCATCCGTCTTATCGCCTCTGTCCTCTCTGGTGCTGACGGTATAGATGGTCACGCCCGTCCTCTCGGCGGCCTGGATGCTTTGTTTTAAGGTGCTGTGGCTGGAGTTATCTTCGCCGTCGCTTAGGATCACCACAACTCTTGCCACTCGTTCGCTCTCCGGATACGCGGCCAGCTTCCAACAAGCGAGCGACACCGCGTCAAAGAGCGCGGTTCCTCCTCCGTTTGCGAGCTTCTCGATTCCCTTTCCCAATTCACCTGCTTGGCCGCTGAAATCCTGAGTTACGGTCGTTTCCTGGGAGAATCCCGCTATAAACCCGAGGTCTGAGGTGCCACTCAGCATTTTCTCAACGAACTTAGTCGCAGCGTGCTTCTCAAACGAGAACCGGTCGTGCACAGAACCGCTGGTGTCTACGAGCAGCGCCAGCCGCAGAGGGAGCTTCGACTGCGGGGCAAATTGCACCACCTTTTCTGGAGGCTTATTGTCATCCAAGATCCGGATGTCGGACTGCTGCAAGTCGTTCACCATGTGTCCATGGCTGCTGACGGAGAAAAACATGGTCACCTGATCGACATTCGTACGAATTGTCCATGCCCCGGCATGGGTCGGAAGACCCGGCGCTAAAGCTACGTCACTGTTGCCGGCCTCTGCGGTTGGGTTCGCATCGGCTAGAGCGCCGCAGTCTTCGCAGGTTCCGCCATCGGATTCATCCCCCAGGGCGCTCAACTGCGCCTTCAATCTGTCACTATTGGGAAAGGTCTGTGGCCGGAGAGAAGCAACCAGGGTTGTCGCTTGCGACGGACGGGCCGCATCCGCTGCCCGAACAGCCCTGTTATGGGTAAGAGCGGCCAAATTCTGGCGCGCCATGGGAGCGAACGCGTTGGTGGGGTCTTCGCTTAAAAAGAAACCCAGTTCGCGCTCCATGGTTTCGAAATCGTTGAGAGACATGGCTGCCGACGCAGCTACGTAGTGCACATTGGCCATCCCTTTGTGTTCGAGCGCGTGCACTCGCTGGGCCGTTTCCAGGGCATGCTGGTATTGATGGGTTCCGTTTTGCGCATACGCCAAGGTCGAGAGGATCCTAGCATCCTTGGGACGGAGGGAAGCAGCCCTCTCCAGTTGCGGTTGGGCGGTCGCAAAATCCTTCAGCCACAATGCCACCAGACCAAGATTCAGAAACGATCCTGGAAACTTCTGATCCAGATTTGCGGCCGCTTCAAATTCGCTCTTGGCGTTACCGATATCTTCCTGATCGACATAGGCGAGTCCAAGACCAATGTGGGCGGAAACGAACTTGGGGTAGACCTTGATCGCCTTTTGCAGATGTGTGATTGCCTCTTTCGAATGCTGTGCTTTCATCAACGAGGTTGCGCGGTTGAATTCCTCCACGGCCTTATTCGGAGCTTCCAGGTCGAGTGCTGACACAACACCGGTAGCAATCAGATCTTTATCTTGCTTACGTCGCTGCTCGCTTTCCTTCGCGTGGCGGTTCACTTGATCGAGATACATTTGGTTGAAATCCATTTTTTCAAGGGGATCCGGACCGGTGTACATCACGGGTACCTGTGCGAGCGCAGAGATCTCGCCACATAGCCAGAAAGCGACGACCCAGGCGAGTCGATGCTGAATAACTTTGCACGATCGATGGCGAGGCTTTGACTGCACGGAAATACTCCTGCAAGGACGTGGGGCTCACGCCTGCAACTTGTCGAGGACGGCACGCGGAGATCTCGGGGGGGGCGGCCTCTTCACCCCAGAACCTCCCCGGGCAGCTAATATAGCATGCCTTTCTCCTGGCAGCTGATTTCGCTTTCTGAGCGCGTTATCCACCACGAAGATGTCTTCCGGCCACCTGGAGTGCAAATCCCTGAGACATAAAATATTTCCCTTCTTTGCGCCTCAATTTCCACAGATATGGTTAGATAGATGGCGATGAGATATTGCCGATTTCAATTCAATGGCCAGGCCCAGTACGGGCTGGTTGAGTCTGTTGGCGGGCGGGACGCGATTGTGCGGATCCTGCTCACCGCTCCCGA
>JADGNP010000088.1 GCA_017883425.1 Candidatus Sulfotelmatobacter sp.
AGCCCATGGCAATCTGCGATATCTGCAAGGCTACACTCCCGCGATGTTGGTGCACGAATCACGAATACTACAGGTGACCCTCTTCGGCACGTTGCAGAGCAATCTGAGCTTTTTGGATTTCAGCCTGCTCTTACCCGACGTCATGACTATCGCGGACGAAGTGGACGCGCAGTTGACCCAGTCGATGGATAGCTACATGACTGCAATGCGGACGTCAGTGGCAGCGTAGCTACTGCCTCCCATCGCATCATGACAACGCCGTCGACTACCTCTAGTGGTTAGGGTCGCACATCACTGCGCCGATCTCCAGCGGCGGTCCCCGCTCACGCAACTGTTCCGAACAGCGATCCGACGCCTGCGGTCAGCGCCATGGCGAGGGCACCCCAGAACGTGACGCGTATTGCGCCCATCGTCACTCCTGCGCCACCCGCACGTGCAGCCAACCCGCCTAGAAGCGCGAGGAACACCAGTGAAGTTCCACCGACAAGCGGGATCAACCTCGCCGCCGGAGCTATGGCAGTGACCAACAGAGGCATGGCTGCTCCGACTGCGAAGCAGCCAGCCGATGCTAACGCCGCCTGAATCGGACGAGCGCGGAAGGTCTCGGTGATGCCGAGTTCGTCGCGGGCATGCGCGCCTATCGCATCATGGGCCATCAACTGCTTGGCTACCTGTTTCGCGAGCGAAGGATCGAGTCCGCGAGCGACATAGATTGCCGCCAGTTCCTTATGCTCGCCCTTGTCGTCTGCTCTGAGTTCCGCGCGCTCAAGCTTGAGTTCGGCCTGTTCGGTGTCTGCCTGAGAGTGGACAGAAACGTACTCGCCGGCAGCCATCGACATAGCCCCAGCCACCAGGCCTGCGACTCCTGCGACCAATACGTTGCTGTGAGTCGCATGCGCAGCTGCGACACCGAGGACCAGACTCGATGTTGAAAGGATGCCGTCGTTCGCCCCCAGTACGGCCGCGCGCAACCATCCGATGCGCCCTGTGACGTGTCGTTCCTGGTTGCCTACAGGCATTCTTGAACTCTCTGAGAGTGATACTGACGGCTGCGTAGGTGGGCAGAACGTTTTTTGTGATGCGTTAGCGATTATCCGCTACAACAATCTGTTTGTTAAGTATGCTGGCCGCCTCGGCCAGCGTTAGCTCATCGGGCACTCGGTGGAAGTCGCTGTGGTTTTCCCTCTCTTGCATGCCGATTGTCTTGAACAGGAGAGCTTTCCCTTTCATGTCCACATTCAGGGCAGTCATTTCCCAGTGACCTGGTGCAACTTCTGTCTGCCTAACCTCAAACTTGCCTCCCCTGTCCAGGCGTCCTAACAGTCCGCCTCCGAATTTCACATTCTCCATGAGATGGCCATTGAGCGCTGCCAACCTCTCTTGTTTGCTATCCACCGTCATCTCACCTTCCATGCCGTGGAAGACCCGGGCTTCAAGCGAAGGCGGCTGGAACTTCGGGTTGGGTCTGAAGCTGAGGGTTATGAGGTCCCCTTGACGACCGGCGTAGCTGAACACAAATACGTCAGGCAGAATCCTGAACAAGCGCGCCCCTTGCTCGGCTTTCTTGTTGCTTGCCTGCTGTAGTTTCCGTTGCTCATCGGGATTGCTGACGAGCCTCTGCATGCGCTGGTTCTCTTTCCGCTGCTGTTTGGCGTCAAGTGGGTGGCCATCAATGGAGAGAAGTTGACTGAGAGAACCATTGTTTGTCTCAAGAATTTCCTGGGCCTGTTTCCTCCCGGACTCCTCCTTTTCGAGCCGGTACATCCAGTGGCTGTGCTCCTCATCTTGGATTTTCAATTCGTTGGTGACCACCTTCCGTGCCAGGTCGACGGCCGACATTTCGAGCCTCACGGAGTCCGATTGGGAGAGTGCGCTCGATCCGAGCAGAATCATCGTCAGTAGGACGACTGCAAGGCCGTTTTCTAGTCTCGCAGCCAATGGTGACGCCACGGTGCGGCGCGTCTTGAACCAGGTGTGCATCTCGTCATTCCTACCATTAAACGCCCGCTGCGAACGGCATCCGAACTCTGTGGGTTCGCAGCGGTGGGTTCCCGCAGTTCCATCATGGAACGAAGACACCCAAAAAGCTGGTCAAAATCGCGCACTCTCTCCCCTCGGCTGCTCACCGGGAAATGAAGTTTATTCTTTCGTGGTCCTGCAGTATTGGTTTAGAGGGTGGAGAACGTCAGGGATGCGTATGTGTCCACTGGGGTGGTTTGAATTATTCAGAGTTTAGTATTGTCGGCTCTCGGCTGATCCACGCAAACATGTGACGTAAACTCTGTGTCACGTTGCGACTCGAAGTTGCGCATCATTTCATCGAAGGATCCGCCCGTGGGCGTTCCCAAAGGTTTGAACCGCCAGCTACATTCGGAGCAGCCAAAACCTCGAAAATGTCGTTGCTCGATCCATACCATCTTCCGGCTCATGGCCGCGAATCTTACAGGCGCTAATTTGGATAGTCTGTCGGGCATCCTACATACGGGAGAATCTCCGTTCGCGGGCAAGCCCGATTTCGGGGCTCATTGGAGGCGGAATCGATTGAGTCTTGATTCAGGTGTCGCGCGTCTTGAAGCGGTCGGGATTACGCAACAGTACAATGGCGAACTGGGCTTGAAATGAGTTCGCAAGTGGAGACTCGCCCTAATTTCTATTGTGTTGCCCGAACCACGACCCCGCAAACGAAGGCTGCTTTGCCAATTTCATGGGACGAACCTATCGGTCCAGTAGCACTCCCATCTTGTCGTCCTCGCCCCGGGCCTTCACGTATTGCGCTTTTCCAATTGTTCCTGGGCCGTTTGGCCCCATCTCGTAATAGACCTTGGCATCGGGCGGAAACTTGGTCAGAGCTTCTATCAGTTCTTTCACGGTCCACTCTTGGTCTGCCATATTTCCTCCCCTTACGCGGCCAAGTTAGGCTTCGCGCGCCACGTCGCCTCAGGCACCAGTCTCCCCCTAGCTTCCTGACGCCGCGGCAAACGCCATGGTGTGATTCTTTTCCATGTCGCGAACCACATTGACCGCAGCGTTCTTGAAGTGGATTAACCGCACGGCAGATCACTGTGCGGGGCTGCCCGCGACCGCCGGTACCGGCGACACGGCCTTCAACTGGTCCAGTTCGGTCAGCACGGCTTGCCAGCGAACCCCGTCCTTCTTCGTCTCGATCGGCACTGAGAGGTCGGAATAAAACTGCAGGATGTTATCGCGTAGCTCCGGCGACGTCAGATCGAACTTCCGCTCTGATAGCTTGGCCAGCAGCTTGGCGTACGTATCGTCGGTCAGCGAGTATTCCGCCGCCTTGGTCACTTGGCCACTATCAAAATCGCAGTTGGCCAGCACCAGTGCGTCGCTGCGCACTTCTTCGAGAAATACCCGGTATTGATCGACGGTGGTATTGATGCTCTTGATATACAGGTCCTCGGTTTGCGGGGTCGGGTTATTGAACCCTAACCCTTTGAAGGGGCCCACCCTCGGCATGTATCGTAAGAGCGTCGACAAGATGCGGGTACCCACGCCCGGCTTTTTGTAGTCCTTCCCCCACTGCTTTTCGTAATCCGAGCGCGAAAGACGATACAGGAACTTCTGCTTCGCAAAATTAGGCGTCTCGTGCATCAGATCTTTCTTATGGGTTTGCAGCGCGACCTTCGTCATTTCCGGAATCAGCCGGCTAACTGCGAAACGATACGAACTCACCGCCAGATCCGCGTGGGTCAGCACGTCTTTCAACTCCACCCCGTATACCACCGGAAAGACCCGCTCCAGCAAGGATTTGGACACTTGGAATCCGATGAAATCATGATACTGCTGCGACGCATAACGATTCTTCGCGACCTGCACCGTGTCGAAGCCGAACTCCGTTTTCAAGTGCGCCGTCTTGTCCTGCGCATACCGGACCGATTGGCCAAACTTCGCCCGCAGCTTCGGATAGTGGATGGCGACGGACCGGTTGACGGCCGGGTGGCCGGCAATATCCGACGCATAGTGCGACAGGGCTCCCAAGGCGAAGGCGTACTCGTTAACGTCCTGGCTTTCGAGCAGCAGCTCACGAACAAAGTCTCCGCTGCGGACGTAATGCACCAGGTCGCTGAACTCCCTGCTGCCGAACGGGTAGTAGCCGAGATCTTGGATGACGGCGCCTCCGTACGCGTAGGCGTGGGCATCCTTAATCTGGTCTTCCGACAGTCCCGGATATCGCTTGAGCAGGAGGGGCCGAATCTCATCGGTCCAGAGCAGGTCCACGATTTCCTCGTGCGTTAAAACGGAATACGCGGACGAACTGCCTCTGCACATGAGCACGACGAGAAGAAGCGCCAACGCGCGGATAGAAGGCAGGCGCCAGCTCTTGGCTTTGGCTGACGCGATTGGCGGATGGCGCATGTTCAAATCCGGCCGAGAACCAGGAGAACGACAACGACCAGAAGGATGAGTCCTACTCCTCCGGTGGGGTAATATCCCCATTCTCGACTATGCGGCCATCGGGGCAGAGCCCCGAGAAGTGCTAACACCAGGATTACGATCAATATGGTTCCGAGCATGATTTGCTCCTTGTCGGGTATTCATGAGGGGTGCAGCCTCTCCCGAGGCTGCACGCGTACACCGCTACATCGAGATGCTGATCGCAATTCCGACGTTGGGATATCTGCGGTTGTAGAGGTAATAGCCATTGTCGACGTAGGCGACGTAAACGTCGTCGTTGTCATACCAGTCATTCCCCCAGTATTCCGGCCATGGGTCAATGAGACTGATCCAATAGCCCTGATATTGGAAGCGCGGGTACCCGCCAACCACCAGGAAGGGCAGGCCGTAGATGCGGAACCCATGGTCCGGACCAAAGTATCCACGGAAACGGTCGTCAGGGATGCGGTAGCCGTTGTAGCCGCCACGTTGCTGCCAACTGCGGTGGTCTGACTGCCAGTTGTGGGCGCGATGCTGTTGCCATGCGCTCTGCTGGACGCGCTGCTGTTCCTGAGTGCGCTGAGGATGTTGATTGCCCCGCTGCTGCTGTGTCTGCCTGTTCTGTTCCTGCTTCTGCGGTTGCTGGGCATGCTGTTGTGTCTGCCTGTTCTGTCCCTGCTTCTGCGGTTGCTGGGCATGCTGTTGTGTCTGCTTGTTCTGTCCCTGCTTCTGCGGTTGTTGGGCATGCTGTGACTGTTGCTGCTGTTTAGCATGCTGCTGTTCGGGTTTGGCTTGCTTTTGCTTGTCCTGTTGCTGTGCGGGATGGTCTTGCTTTTCGTTCTGCTGCTCCTGCTGTGCGTAAGCCGGAGCAGCGATTCCGAGAAGCAACGACAGAGCCGCTGTGCTGATGATTCCAATTGCTTTCATAAGTGCTACCTCCATTACTGCCGGTTACGTACCATTACTCTAGCGCACCCTTCCGGCACCGCAACTCAAACACTGCGGTCAGCGTCACCTTTGTTTATAAGAGTTCCGCCGGTTTCTTAATGGTCAAAACTGCTCAGTGCGAAAAGTGAGAGAGATGTGAGTACGGGGTGGCCGTGTACCGCATCCTAATCGAGATCGGTGACTGACGGCGGTAACTATCGGCGGTGACTAACGGCTGTGACTAACACGGCTTCGAACAACTAAGTGGTCAGCAACACCGAACGATGCAATCCAGACAGGTTGAGGCCAAGCAGAACTCGGATCCCCGCCCAAAAGGCGCAAGGACGCTGCGGTCAATATTGACCAGTATCTGAAACGACAATGCCTGATACTAGTCCTCGAACACCTTGCCACGGTCTGGGACACTACCGGACTTTCCGGCTGCAGATCTCTTTTGAACCCGACACCATAAAGAGCTCTCCCAGAACAACTACTGCCGTGCGAGCTAGTCGGAGAAGAACTAGGAGAGAGAGATCATGAAACTGCTTAGAGGGCTAGGAATCGTACTAAGCCTCACCGTGCTCTGTGTCCTCATCGTGCCAGCAGCAACGGCGGATGACTGGAACAGAAAGACTGTTATCACCTTCAGCGGGCCCGTCGAAGTTCCAGGCGTGGGCGCTCACAACTTGCCGGCGGGCACGTATGTCTTCAAGATTCTGGATTCGCAATCCGACCGCCACATCGTCCAGATCTTCAATAAAGAAGAAACCCAAGTGCTCACGACGATCCTTGCGATCCCGAACTACCGCTTGAAGACGACTGACAAGACGACAATCACGTTTCGCGAACGGCCCGCCGGACAGCCGGAAGCTCTGAGGGCATGGTTTTACCCCGGGCGTGCATGGGGCGAGGAATTTGTCTATGAGAAATCGAGGGCCATCGAGCTAGCCAAGGAAACCAATGAGCCCGTGCTCGCGACCCCGATCGAGCTGGCATCGGCTCCTATCGAGGCTTTGAAGACGGCGCCCGTGGAGGCCGTTGATCCCAAGGGAGAACCGATTGAGTTAACCAAGGTTGTTGAAGCCCCCCCTGCGGCTGCCGCTGAACCAGTCACTGTGGCTGCCGTCGAGCCCCTGCCGAAAACAGCCAGTCCGCTTCCCCTGATTGCCCTGATTGGGCTGCTGGCGATTGGCGCCGGCTTTGCTCTTTCGGCTTTTTCGAAGCGAGCCGTCTGAGCCTAGTGAAAGAGGTGGATCTGCGCGGGAGACCGATCCATGTGAGTTGACCGGATGCCGGACGGCGCGAAGCACTGCGCCCGTCCGGTTCCTCCGGGCACGACTCAGATTGCAGGAGAGAAGCCGACGCATGACCGAGCCTTCTTTGTCCACGCCGCGTCTGCAAAGCGAACTGAAGCTGCAGGTCATGGAGCATCTCGCGACTGGTCTGAGTGTTCTTTTGGTTGTGATCGCGTTATCGAGCTGGGCTCGGCCGCAAGCACCCTCTCGATCGCAGAGCCGCCCGGGCGACGAGTACACCATTCGAGTAGATGTGGACATGGTGGTCTTGCGCGCAACCGCCGAAGACCGCAAAAACATTCTTGTTTCCGGACTCGACAAGGACGATTTCCAGGTTTACGAAGACGGAGTGCTTCAACCCATCAAATATTTCAGCCACGAAGATATCCCGGTCACGGTCGGTCTGGTTGTCGATAACAGTGGAAGCATGGGTCCGAAGCGCCGTGACGTGGCTGCCGCTGCGTTGGCATTTGCTCGCTCCAGCAACCCACAGGACCAGATGTTCGTGGTCAATTTCAATGAAAAAGTTTCGTTTGGTCTTCCGGGCAATACACCGTTCACAGACCAGGTGGCTCAGTTGGAAGTTGCCCTGTTTAGAATCCGAGCCCAGGGTGAGACGGCACTGTACGATGCGGTTGCTGCCGCTCTCGGGCACCTGAAGAAGGGCAATCGCGACAAGAAAGTGTTGATCGTAATCAGCGATGGCGGCGACAACGCCAGCAAGCATAAGCTGGCCGAAATCATGGCCATGGCAGGGCAGCCCGACGCAATTATCTACACTATCGGCATCTTCGACGATCAAGATGCCGATCGCAACCCTGGGGTACTCAAGCGCCTTGCCAAGGACACGGGCGGCGAGGCCTTCTTGCCGGAATCGTTAAAGGACGTTGCCCCCATCTGCGAGCGGATCGCGCGCGATATCCGCAATCAGTACACGATTGCGTATGTCCCCACGAACAGAAAGCGGGACGGAAGCTATCGGGTCGTGCAAGTGAAGGCTAGCGCGCCGGGTCGTAGACGTTTGTCGGTCCGCACCCGGACCGGTTACTTCGCACCGTCCGCACTTCCATCCTCAGCGGCAAAGGCGACCGATCATGAAGTTCACAACTGAACGGGAGATGCTCCCCCCGCGAATTCGAAGGCTTCTTCGGTGGAGTCAACGCCTCCTTTTCATCACGGGCACTCTTGCGCTCGGTTACGTCGGCTTCACTCTGCTCGACGCAAGGCTTTATCAAGTTTCCGCGAAACGGTCCCTGGAAAGCCAGATCCACCGGGAACAAGAGCACCACGAACCACAACCTAAACCAGCGGTCAAAACAGGCGACGTTCTGGGTCGAGTGGATATCCCGAGGCTGGGAATTTCCGTCGCAGTTCTACAAGGCACCAGTTCGCGAATGTTGCGGCTGGGTGCGGGACATATCGAGGGCACTCCGCTTCCAGGGGAAATCGGGAACAGCGGAATCGCCGGGCACCGCGACACCTTCTTCCGTCAGCTGAAAGACATTCGCAGGAACGACGAGATTCAGCTGCAGACGGCAACTGGGCTATTTCGCTACCAGGTAGATTGGGTGAAGGTCGTCGAGCCCAATGACACCACGGTTCTGGAGCCTTCGACACTAGGATCCACGCTCACGCTCGTGACCTGCTACCCATTCTATTTCGTCGGTTCGGCACCGAAACGGCTTGTCGTGCGAGCGCACAAGTACTAACTGCCAGCGCGTCCTGGAGTTTGGTGTTTGATTCAATGCACGGTCATTGCTCGGCGCCATGACGAACTTCACGCCCCCGCGTTTTAGCTCTGCTGCCAGTCCATCAACGTCGTTGAGCAAAACACCTGCTGTCTTGCTGCATACGATTTTCAATGGCTACTTTGATACGGAAATGGTAGTTGCTACTTCCTAACATGGGCAGCGAGCGTTAGTTTGCGGATCTCTGCTGGGGTGCCGCGGTCGAGTGTTCCATCGTCTCGTACCCGATCCCAGCCGCTGTTCGCAACGAAATAGAAGACTGAATCGACGATCACGCCATGGGTGGGATCGCCAAGTCCCGGCGAATTGGACTCCAGCACCTGCCATGCGTCAATCTGGCTTGCGCCGTCCAGATGAAAAGCTATGAGGCGTTCCGGGTTGGTTCCGTTTTGCACGGCGATGAGGCTGTGATGGTGATAATAGAGGCCGTCGACTCCGTCCGTGGCGCTCGGAATCTCTGCGTGAATCCAGCTCAGATGCCGGTCCGGCAAGCGAATCACGGCGATACCCGCAGAATAATCCGGCACGAACAGAGACTTCTCGTCTTCGCTCAGGGCGGGGGTCTGTGGAGAGATGAATGTACCCTCGGGTACTAGCCTCTCGAGCGAGTCCCGTTTCTGGGAGACCGCGAACAGATCACCGGAGAGGCCGTCCGAGACAAACACATCCCCATTAGACGCTATCGTCATGTCCCCCAGGGCATGTTCTTTTCCGGTGGGTGCCTCATAGCGTTGAATCAGTTTGTGAGTGCGCAAATCGAATTTCAGAAGAGCGGATTTGCCCTCGTCCGCCTTCTGATGATGCATCTCGGGCTGCATGCTTGCCGTTGTTGCCCACAAAACCCGGTGCCGCGAATCGACGTGAATGGCGAGAACCGCCCAGAGCGTCCGAGCGACAGGATCATCCGGTGACAGGAAATCATCGCACCTGCCGGCCGGCGTACACGCCATGAGTTTTCGCTCATGCACGCTGCTGAAGTAGAACATCTGCGATTCGGGATCGTAGGCAATGTCCTCCACCAGAAGATCTGGATCCGCGAACCGAAACACTGTAATTGCCCCGGCAACAGGTAATGAATTCCTCTTTGCTGCCTGCGAGACCGCCTCCAGCTTGCCGCCACTTCGTAGGTCTGCGAAACCCGGATCCTCGACCCTGGGAATCAATCCACGCTCGATATACGATCGCAACCAATTCAGGGCGGCCGCATCGTCGTGCAGCTTGGCCTCGGCCAGCGCTAGGTCCTGCAGCAAGCGAGAGTTTCCCGGAAAATCGTGATGGAACTGGGCCAACGCGTCACGATAGCGGCGGTCGTCTTTTTTGGCATGCGCCTGTTTTGCCGTCTGGAGATCAGTTTCCCAAGCTGAACGAGTCCCGCTCTTGGAATCTTGGGCGCCTTTCGCCAACAGCCCGACAAACGCAACTGATGCCAACGACATGGTTGCGAGTGCGCGCATTGTTTTAGCGATCAACTTGTTGTGCATGATGCTTTGACGATCGTCGGCTCTTCTGGTTTCAATCCAGGTCTTTTTTGTACCGCCATCTACGGAGTTGCAGCCAGATGAGGGCAGCAAGGGAACAGTATGCCTGATTAGGCCTGGATTTTGGGTTGGCCCGGTACGTTGGCAAAAGTTGGCTGATCAGAGAAGTTATCGGCAAATCGTGACCTGCCTTGAGAGGACGAAAGCGATGGAACCTTCGTTAGCCGACGACCCGTGGCTCCAGAGGTACAGGGCCGAAGGACCGACCCCCAGCGTGGCGAAGGGTCAGGGGGGGATTATGTCGGAGGGGGACCATGCCACCGCTTTTCACTCAAGATTGGGGATGCGGGGCCGATGGCCAGTGTGGGCGATTCACTGGGTCACAGTGTCGTCCCCGTGTCGGGCAATTCTCAACTTGCCCATGATCGGACCGAGGGGAGGCCACAACTGACTTTTTCTGCCGATACACGAGTCTCAGTCCTGCCAGCGCATGATCGTGCCGAGCCCGACTTTGGGTCACTGCCGGTTCGCAGCGATCTTGAGGGGAATGGGTGCGCGCCCCCGGGCACCTGCCCAAGCGAAGACTCCAGACACGCTCCTGAGCGTCCGACGACCGCTGGCAGCAGGTTCAGGATCCTGGTGGTGGAGGATGAACCGGCAGACGTCGAACTGGCGTTGCGTGCCCTGCGGCAGGCCGGGGTGGAGGCCACCGCGGATGTCGCCCAGACGGCGGAGGAATTCACCGACCTGGTGCGCAAGAACTCGTACGACGTGATCCTGGCGGATTACAAGCTACCGAATTGGAATGGCCTGGAATCGGTCGAGGTCCTGCGCCGGGAAGGGCTGGATGTTCCGGTCATCGTGGTGTCGGGTGCACTGGGAGAACTCACCGCGGTGGAATGCATCAAGCAGGGCGCCGCCGACTATGTCCCGAAAGACCGCCCGGCGCGCCTGCCGGAGTCCGTTCGACGAGCCATGCGGGAGAAAAAGCTGCGCGCGGACCACAAGCGGTCGCTAGAGGAATTGGCCCGCTCCAACCAGGAACTGGAACAGTTTGCCTACGTGGCCTCGCACGACCTGCAAGAACCCTTGCGCATGGTGGCCACTTATACCCAACTCCTGGCGGAACGCTATCAGGGCAAACTCGATGCCGACGCGGACAAGTACATCCATTACGCCGTCGACGGCGCCCTGCGCATGCAGAAACTGGTGCAGGACCTGCTGGCCTTTTCCCGGGTCGGACGGCACGGCGTGCCCCTGCGGAGCACCGACTGCAATGTCGTACTCCAGGCCGGGTTGAAGAATCTGCAGGCGGCGATTCAGGAAAGCGGTGCGCTCGTGCAGCACGCTCAACTTCCACGGGTAATGGCCGATAGTTCCCAACTAGTGCAGGTCTTTCAGAACCTGATCGGAAACGCCATCAAGTTTCGCGGTTCCAAACCGCCCGTGATTCGAGTCAGTGCGGAAGCAAACGGAAAGGAATGGGTCTTCTCAGTGGCGGACAACGGGATCGGCATCGCAGCGGAGCATGCGGAGAGCGTGTTCGTCATTTTCCGCCGCCTGCATACGCGGGCGCAATATCCGGGAAACGGAATCGGGCTCTCCATCTGCAAGAAGATTATCGAGCAGCATGGGGGCAGGATTTGGGTCGAATCCGCGCTTGGTCACGGATCCACTTTCAAGTTCACGCTGCCCGTCAAAGCCATCACTCCGCAAGGAGAACGGACAAAACATGAAAACCACGCCTGAAATCCTAATGGTCGACGACAATCCGGCGGACATCGATTTAACCAGCGAGATCCTGGCCCAGAGTAAAAAACGCTTTCATGTGAACGCGGTCAACGACGGTGCGGAGGCAATTTCCTTTTTGCGGCACCAGGGGAAATATGCCCAGGCTCCGGTGCCCGACCTGGTCGTTTTAGACCTGAACCTTCCCCGCAAGGATGGCTGCGAGGTACTTTCCAACATCAAGGCCGACCCCGCTCTGGCCAAGATTCCGGTCGTCATTTTCACCACCTCCCAGGCCAACTCCGATATCACCCGCACCTACAAACTGGGAGCGAACTGTTATCTCCAAAAGCCCGGAAATCTTCCGGAATTCGTTGCGGTGGTCCAATCCATGGCGGAGTTTTGGCTTGGTTTCGCCAGCCTGCCCCAGAAGGAGAAAAGATGAACGGCCAATCAACCCATGTCTTAATGATCGAAGACAACCCTGGCGATGCCGATTTGGTGCGCTTGCGGCTGGTGGAAGGCAAGTCGGCGGTCGATGTGAACTGCGTCAATCGTCTGTCCGACGGCCTTGCCTCCCTCAAGGACAAATCGCCCTCGATCATCTTGCTGGACCTGAACCTTCCTGACAGCCAGGGAGCGGAAACCTTTCGCAAGGTGCTGGAGAAAGCGCCGGATGTGCCCATCGTCATCCTGTCGGGACAGGACGACGAAGCGCTGGCCATCAAGGCACTCCATCAGGGCGTGCAGGACTATCTGGTGAAAGGCGCCATCTCCAGCAACGGACTGGATCGGGCCATGCGCTACGCCATCGAACGCCAGGCGCTGCTGCGTTCCCTGGAGATGAGCCGCAAGCAGCAACTGGAGTTCAAAAACCAGTTTCTGTCTCATGTTTCGCACGAACTGCGCACGCCGCTGACCTGCATTCACCAATTTGCCACCATCCTGCTCGACGGCCTGGCCGGCGAAGTCAGCCCGGAACAGCGCGATCATCTCAGGACCATGCTGAAGAGCGTCAACCAGCTGGGAGCCATGGTGCGCGATCTGCTGGAAGCCAGCCGGGCGGAGTCCGGAAAAATCCACCTTGAACCCCGCTGCGTCGTGATTGGAGATCTGATCCGGCAGGCAGTCACCATGATGCAGCCCGCCGCGCGCGAGAAAGGAGTTGGGCTGGAGGTGGGCGTGGACACCAGGATTCCGTTCGTCCATGGCGATCCCGGCCGCATTCTCGAGGTGCTCATCAATCTCATCGAGAACGGTATCAAGTTCACCCCCCAAGGGGGGGCGGTTACGGTGCAAGCCTGCCTGGTGCAGACCGATCCGGACTTTGTCTATATCTCGGTGGGGGACACCGGTTGCGGCATCAGTTCCGAAGCCAGAGCGCTGGTGTTTGAACGCCTGTACCAGGATCCCAACGCCGTCGATAACAATCGCAAGGGCCTGGGACTCGGCTTGTATATTGCGAAGGAACTGGTCAGCCTGCATGGGGGGCGGATCTGGGTCGCAAGTGAGGCGGGCAGCGGCAGCACCTTCTCCTTTACGTTGCCGTTGTATTCCCTGGCCAAGCTGCTCTTTCCGGTCATCACCCATCTGGAACGCCTGCGGGATGACATCGTTCTGGTGAAGGTCGCCTTGCGACCACTCTTCAAGCCAGTTCGGGCCACCTGGAAAGAAACCTGCCAGCGCTGCCTGGAGGTTCTGCAACGCTGTGTTTATCTCGACAAGGATCTGGTTTTGCCTCGTATGACCGCCAGCGGTGCGGAGGAGACCTTTCTGGTAGTGGCTTCCACCGACCTGGATCGCGCCAACATTATGATGACGCGCATTCGCGAGCAACTCGGGAAAGTGTCGGACCTGAGCGGCACTGGCCAACTGGAAGTGTCAGCCTCAGCCGTGCCTCTTCCCGAGCGCAGCCCGGACCATTCTCTGCAAGAGCAGGTGCAGGAAGTTGCCCGGGTTGTAACCGAAATGGTTGGGTCGGTTCTGGGAGAGAAACAGGGTTTTACCCAACAGAAGTAGACGGAATGAAATTCACACGCGGACACACTCTGCGTGAACTTCGGAATGGAGAATGACAAAATGGCAAACTCAAAGATCATGATCGTGGACGATGACCCAGACCTGAGACAGGCGCTGAGGGTGCGTTTGCGAGCCAACCACTACGATACGGTGAATGCGGTGGACGGCTACTCCGCGATCGCGCAGGCTTACAAGGAGCATCCCGACCTGATCATTCTGGACCTCGGCTTGCCCGCGGGCGACGGTTTTGTGGTGCTCGACCGGCTGCAAAAAGACGACAAACTCTCGACCATTCCGGTGATCGTGTTGACCGCCCGCGACCCGCAGAGCAGCGAGCGCCGCGCCCTGCAGGCAGGGGCAGCCGCTTTCTTCCAGAAGCCGGCGGACAACACGGAATTGCTCGAAGTAATTCGTGCGACCCTGCCCCAGGCCGC
>JADGNP010000089.1 GCA_017883425.1 Candidatus Sulfotelmatobacter sp.
TTCAAAGAAGGCGTGCTGGGCACCGGCATCGCGTTCCCGACGGTGCCGGAGGGCAAGGCCCGCATCCGCACCATCATGACCGCGACGCAGACGAAAGAAGAGTTGGAGCAGGCCCTGGAGGTGCTGGGGCGGGTGGGAAAGAAGATGGGGATTCTGGGGTGACCGAACACGCGCAACTGAACGAGCCATGAGTGCCGTCCCTGACGGGACTCGGCCCCTTTGCCTTTCGCTTACCCGGCACTCACGTGCCGGGCTAATGAATGTCGTCGCTTTGCGACTGGGGCAGGTCGCGGCAGGGGATATCGTCTTCTTGAAGAGATAGTCGCCCCGCAGATAAGTAAGTCACGCCTGCCAGACTCGTCCGCGCAAGGCGTGGTTTTGCTTCCCGTTTGCGGAATTGCACAGGTCGTTTGTGATCGACGGCACAGAATTCTTCATTCCCGCTACACGTACAATCGCCAGAAGAGCAGGAGATTGGTCCTCCTCGGTTGACAGTCCCCGAAGGGGACGAAATTCAATAGCCCGGCACGTGAGTGCCGGGATGAGGTGCAGGAAAGGAGCAGAGTCCCGAAGGGACGGCACCCGTGGCGCACACCTACAACGCGAATTTCGTTCACTGCATCTTCAGCACGAAAGATCGTCAGGATACGATTCCGGCAGAGTTGCAGGAGCGACTCTGGGCCTACCTGCTTGGCATTGCGAAGAATCTCAAGATCAAGCTTCTCGCGGTGGGTGGCACGGCGAACCATGTTCACCTGCTCCTTGGCTTGCCGCCCACCATGGGGGTGGCGGAGGCGGTGCAGAAGCTGAAGACGAATTCGTCACGCTGGGTCGGCGAACACGGTGTCTCCTTTCGATGGCAGGACGGATATGGCGCGTTCAGCGTGAGCCCCTCTTTGTTGAATACCGTGCAGAAGTACATTCGCAATCAGGCAGAGCATCATCGCAAAAGAAATTTCGAAGAGGAATTTCGGGCGTTGTTGGACAAGTCCGGCGTCTCGTACGACGCGGAGCGGTTGTTCGCGGCTTGAATTCCGTAGCTAAGCGACAACCAGCCGAGCTTCGCTCGGCGGCCGGGTCAGAGACCCGGCCCCACGCGAACTTCTTTTCACTCCGGCACAACTTCAATGGCGGTCACGGTAGCGTAGCGCGTCACGGGAACGAACTCCAAGAGCAGCTTGCCTTGGGCGTTGGGTTCCAGGCCTTTGATCTTGCGGACCAGTGGGCGATTCTCCCCAGCCTGTTCGAGGATGTTCAGATTGGCCAGGATGGTCTTGCCATTGCAGAAGACATTGAACACGTGGTCGCCGGACGCCACGCCGGAACCGGCCGCGGGCGCGGTATTGCCCGCTACCGCATGGTGTTCGATGAAGTGCAGAGTTACCGTGTACCTGCCCGGAGCAAGGGGAATCGCGTAGGAGAAGTGGCCCCAGCGTTCCGTCTCGTAGAACTCGGGGTCATCGGTATCGGTCGCGGGCTCCTGGCTGCCGGTGAGTTGACCTCCTTTGAAGTACGCATCTGGACTCCACCAGTGGCTGTCATTGGAGTAATACGGGACATCGCGGGCGACGATGCGTACCGGGCGGACCCGACCGTGGATTCCCGGCAGGATCTCGATTGCCGAGAGCATTCCGCTACCGCTCTTCCCCGAAGAAAAGCTGAGATGCAGTTGGCCGTCGGCGGCCGGGGAGATATCAGAGAAGACCTTTACCTCGGCGGTGCGGTCGCCGCCGGAATCGGCGAGCACATCGAAGTCCTGCAGCAGCGGCTGTCCATTGGCCAGAACCGTCATGATGCGGCTGCCCTCGCCGCCGCCACCCGCGTTTTCCGGGCCATAGAAGGTTTCAGCGAAGTGCAGGTGGAGTTCATACGTTCCCGGCTTCAAGGGAATGTTGTAGGTGAAGTCACCCTGACGGCTGCTGCGATAAATGATGGGATCCTGCGTGCGCCAGATGTGCTGGACCGCGCTAGGGACCACAGTGCCGCCGGAAAAATAGGAGTCGGGGCTCCAGAGCTTCCCGGCGTGATCGACATACTTCCGGCTGGCGCCAGCCAAAATGCGGACCTCTTCTCCCACGGGAAGGCCAACGGCGGGTTCGGCGGTAGCTTGCGGAGAATATGAAGAGCGAATGATCGGCTGTACTTTTGACCGGTTGCGGGCCAGAAACGCTGCCACGGCCAGCACCACAAGAATCACTACGCCGCCTAACACCCAGACCTGCCGCCGGCTCGGACGCCACCGTACACCATCCGGGGCTCGTGACTGGGGCATCATGGGAGGGTTCGATACGGGAGCTGGCCCCTGATCAGCAATTGTCTTAAACACCGGGATGTACTGCCCTACCGGGATGGTAATGCGGACGGGATGAGCCACGCCTTCCGATGCGTAGTACTCGGCGAGACGCTTGCGCAGGCGATTGGCCTGAACACGGACGATCGAATCGGTATCCTGATCGAACGAGTCACGCCGGTCAAAGACGTCGAGCCCGACGGAATATTCCTTGATCTGGGCGCTCTCGCCGGCGAATGTTTTTTCGCACAGGTAAGAAAGCAGATGGGTTAGCGCCGGGGACCGGGCAAAGAGGTGAGATTGCAGCACCGCCTGTAATTCGGCGCGTTCTGCTTCCCAACTTACCGGCTCGGTCGTGATCGAAGGCACCATGGACCTCCTCGAAATGCGCCTTCTACTCTCCTTTTATACACCCGTCGGCACCGCCTCTGACCGCTAACAAACGGTTACGTATCCGTGTAACGGCCGCGTAACCCCACTTCGGAATTGCTAATGGCGTGCCCCGGCCATCTGCCAAATCGTTGTCCTCTCAGAAGATAGCTTTCTAATGCGGTAACCCTACGGGCATAGCTCTCGCGTAGCAGGTGTAGCGTTGTGGGCCGCAAGCTTCGGCGCGATAACTAAGGCGTACGCGGAGGGCAGATCGCCGGGGCAAGGGCACAGCCCAGACCGGAACAGAGGCAACTCCGGAAAGGGAGGCTGGATATGCGAAACGTCACAGCGAGAATCGTATTTGTGGCAATACTAATCGTGCTGTCTCAGTACGCCGTCGGCACGCCGGTTCCACAGCAGGACCAGGACCAGGTCAACATGCAGTCGATGACTGTGGCCGAACTGGAAAAGGCCGCGGACACGGCGCGAGCCCGTAAGGACTACCTGCAGGCGATCCAATATTTTCAGGCGGCATTGAAAAAGGACCGCAAGAATTCGGTGCTGTACAACAAGTTGGGTCTGGCCCAACTAAAGAATAATGACCTGAGAGCTGCCCGATGGAGTTTCGAGAGCGCGGTGAAGTGGAACTCCAAATCCGCGGATGCGGTCAACAACATTGGCGCCGTAGCCTATATGCAAAAGAACTATGGTTCGGCGGCCAAGCACTTCAAGAAGGCTGTTGCGCTCGATGAAACACGCCCTGCGTTTCACGTGAACCTGGGTGCTGCCTGGTTTAGCCAGAAGAAGCTGGAGCGCGCCCTGGCCGAATACACCCGCGCCCTGGAGTTGGACCCGGAGGCATTGAAGCAAGAGGCGAGAGTGGGCATCACGGCCCAGATCTCGAGTCCGGAAGAACGCGCCAAGTATTCGTACATGCTGGCCAAGATCTACGCCAAGCGCGGCGACGTGGAAGGCTGCCTGCAGTGCCTGAGGAAGGCCAAAGAAGACGGCTATCGTGATCTGGCGAATGTCTACAAGGACGAAGAGTTCAGCCGGATGCGGGAGAACCCGAAACTGCATGATGTCGTAGCACCACCGGTGGCAAAGTAACACAGAGTAGTTTCCCGCGGGCTTCTCCTCCGCGCTAGCGGAGAGGAGGCTCGCGGGCGATTGGGACGATGCGCGAGTCCCGAAGGGGACGGACTTCACTAACCCCGCACGCTGACGGTTAGGGCGCGTTAGAGACTACCCTTGCCAGCTCTTCCGCAGACGCGGATTCCGGATGCTCCGCTTTCCAGCGCATGGCCGCTGTGATCCGGGTGCGGCCGCTAGGATGATCGAAAAAGATGAACTCCTCGACCGGGCCGGGATCGAGCTTGCGATATTCTCCCAGCATCAGATCTACATTCGCCTCCCCGTCGGGTTGCTGGGCCGCATTCAGGCCATACATGTCCGCTTCGAACTCCATGGTGCGCGTGATGGTATTGGTCACGGGCGTCATGAGAAAGAAGTAGAAGGAGAACACGATCACCGCCAACGGCAGCACGGCGACATCTGTGATCCCTCGGACATCCCAATGCGCTCCCCAGCGCGTAAGCGCAAAGCTGATTCCCCAATTCAGGAAGGCGAACCCGACCACGAACACAACTCCCATCATGACCAATCCCTTGTACGAATGATTGAGGACGTAGTGACCCATCTCATGTCCCATGGTCGTTTCGATCTCAGGCAGAGTGCAGCGATTCAGCAGATTGTCGTTGAGCGAGATTCGGAGGGTGCTGGCAAAACCGCTGACGTTGGCGCTCACTCGATTTGATTGGCGGGACGCGTCGAACTCGTAGACGTCGGTGGCGGGAATTCCGTTGGCGCGCGCCATCCTCAGGATCGGATCCTTGATTCGTGCATCCTCCAACTTCGTATACTTATTGAACAGCGGGAAGACATAGACCGGAGCGATCAGACTCACGAATGCCAGAAACACGATCATCAGAACCGCGCCCCACACCCACCAACTCTTCCCGAGGCGTCGCACCAGCCCGAACAGCGGCACGATGAGGATTGCTCCCAGCACCACGCTTACCGCCAGCATCACGGCCTGCTCGCGCATCCACGGACCGAAGGTCTGATTCAGAAGCCCATATTTGTGCTCCCGGAAGTAGCCTTCATACACGTCCAGGGGAAAGGTGACCACATAAATGACAATAATGAACTGAATCCAGTAGAGCGCCGTCTGGAGAGGTCGGAAGCGGGTAATGCGCTCGGCTAGGTTGCGCATGCGCGTGGACCAGCGGAAGCGCAGCAGCAGCCACATCACGAAGACGGTCGAGAGAAAGTCCCACAAAATGAGCCAATAACCGCCTTCAAAATAGGCATTGGAGCGGGCTCGCTGTGCGGGCGGCATCTTGCCCAGATATGCGTCGACGGCTGCGTTAACTTCGAACGACGGTCCTGGGGCAGCGGAGTTGGCGGTAGGCGACGCAGTTGTTGCCGCTCCGCTACTTGTTTGTGCCGCAGCAAAGCATGCAAGGAGGGTGAACACCAGCAGAAATAGAAGATGCAATCGCGTGGCGCGAACCATCCGGTCCTCCTCGTTTGTGGTGAAGCTCAGTCCGTGCGGTAGACAACTTTTCCGCTGACGATCGTGGCCACAACTTTTCCGGTGAACTGCCAGCCATCGAACGGAGTGTTGTGCGAGATCGAGTGCGACTTGGTGGCTTCGAAGGTCCAGCGCTTTTTGGGATCGAACACGGTCACATCGGCGAAACTGCCGCGTGCCAGCGATCCGCGGCCGTGCAGGTCGAAGACTCGCGCTGGTCCTGCGGTGAAGAGTTCGACGATACGCGTCAGGGGAATTTTGTGCTCGCGATGAAGTTTCGTGATCGCCAACGCCAACGCTGTGTCCAGGCCGGTGATTCCGAACGAGGCACGCTCGAATTCGACCTGCTTTTCGTGGGTGGCGTGTGGGGCGTGGTCGGTGGCGATGGCGTCGACGGTGCCGTCGGAGAGCGCGACGACGATCGCCTCGCGGTCGGTTGCTGAGCGCAGCGGCGGGTTCATCTTGAAGTTGGTGTCGTATTCGCCGACGTTCTCGTCAATCAGCGTGAAATGGTGCGGCGTGACTTCACAGGTGACGCGGGCTTTGGCGCGCTTGCCGCGGCGCACGGCCTTGAGCGCGTCGGCAGTGGAAAGATGGGCAACGTGCAGGCGCGATTCGCGAATCTGCTGCGCGAGCGTGACATCGCGATCCACGATGGCGGCTTCGGCGGCGGCCGGCATGGCGCGCAGGCCCAGCCGGAAGCTCGTGGGGCCCGCGTGCATCGAGCAATTTTCGGTGAGGCGGGTATCTTCGGCGTGCTGCACGACCGGGAAATTCAGTTCTGCGCCAAGACGCAGAGCCATGCGCATGATGTCGTCGTCGAGGATCGGCTTGCCGTCGTCGGTGACGGCGACAGCTCCCGCGCGCTGCAGGGCGCTGAAGTCGGTGAGGGTTCCTCCCTTGCTGCCGCGCGTGGCGGCGGCGATCGGAAAGACGTTGACCACGGCTGCACGCTCCGGATTGCGCAGCCAGGTGACCCATTCCGCCGTGTCGACCACGGGCACAGTGTTGGGCATGGTGCAGACCGAGGTGAAGCCTCCGGCGGCAGCGGCGGCGGTACCGCTGGCAATGGTCTCCTTGTAGCCCTGGCCAGGCTCGCGCAGGTGAACGTGCAGGTCGATGAAGCCGGGAGCGACGATCAGCCCGCGGGCGTCGAAGTTTTCGTCGGCCCCTCCGCGGATTTTATTGGGCAGAGCGACCTCGGCGACGCGGCCATCGCGCAGCAGGATATCCATGGGCGCATTGATCTTCGCCGCGGGGTCAATGAGGTGGCCGCCTTTGATCAACAGGCTTGTGCTTTCCCGTTTTTGAGTCTTAGCAGTCAGCATTCGGCACTCAGCATTCAGCCCCTGAGCGTTTCATGATTGCTCCGGACTAGGTTGAATCTTGAATCCGTGGGAATCCGTGAAAATCCGTGGCTCATTTTGCCTTCCCCAACGCCCGCGCCAGGATTGCCATGCGCGTGGGGACGCCGTTGTGGACTTCGTCGACGATCACGGACTGCGGGCCGTCGGCGACTTCGGCGGTCAACTCAAGGCCGCGGATGATGGGGCCGGGATGCATCACGATGGCGTCGCGTTTGGCCAGCTTCAGGCGCGCGGTCGTCATCTGATAGCGCGCAATGTAGTCCTGCAGGCGGATCTTCTGACCATTGAGGCGCTCTTTTTGTACGCGCAGCAGCATGATCACGTCGGTGCCGCGCAGGGCGTCTTCGATGTGGCGTGTCACGCGCAGGCCGGGGGCAAGCGTGGCGGCAACGTCGGGAACGAACTCGGGCGGGCCGCACAGCGTGAGCTTTACTCCAAACTTGGTCAGCAGGTGGCAGGTACTGCGGGCCACGCGGCTGTGAAAGATGTCGCCGATGATGGTGGCTTGCAGGCCCTTGAGCGACTTCTTGTGCTTCAGGATCGTGAACGCATCGAGCAACGCCTGCGACGGATGCTCGTGCATGCCGTCCCCGGCGTTGATGACGGGGATGTCGAGATGCTGCGCCATCAGGAGCGGGGCTCCAGCCGACGGATGGCGCATGACGATGCAATCGGCGCCGACGGCGCGCAGGGTGTATCCGGTATCGAGGACGGATTCGCCTTTTTCGATACTCGATCCCGAGGACTGCACCAGCGTGGTCATCGCGCCCAGCGATTTCGCTGCGAATTCGAAGGAAGAGCGGGTGCGCGTCGACGCTTCGTAAAACAGAAGCACGACGCGCTTGCCGCGCAGCAGCGGACGGGGCTTCAGCGGATTCATGCGGCGGGCCAGCTTGAGCAGGCCCAGGATATCCTTCGCGTCGAGGTGTTCGATTCCGAGCAGCGAACCGCGTGCGGGCATATTCATCGGATAAAGTGCAAACGGTGCATCATACGCGGCAGGCGCAGCCGCCGCAAGGGCGCTGAACACTCCTGGATGAGAGCCCAAGCCGGTTCTGGGGAATCTAGGATCGGTCGCGGCGGCCCAGGATGGCCCCGCCCAATGCGCCCCCGAGACCTCCGAGAACAATCGAAGCGAGAAAGGCGAAAACCAGACCGGCCAACATCAGGAACTCAAGGCCGCTTTGGGTCTTGGCGCGCTCGAACATGGCTAACACTTGTGGGTCGCTGGTTTGGGAAGCTACTTCCTGGATTTTTGCAATGAGCGCATTACGGAGTTCCGGCCCCTTGTGCAGAAAGATCACAACCAGCGCTTCGACGATCGATGACATCGCGAACCAAAGCAGTCCAGCCATGGCACCAAGCCCAGCTCCAGCCGCGGCTTTGACCATAATTCCGGGCCGGCGCTGGCGATAAAACACTACCGCGAGGAATCCGACACTCGCCATGGCCACGAACGGATGCAGACCTAGATACATCAGTAACGACGCGACCAGAGCCGCCAGAGCGCACGGCTTCACCGCTTGAGACCACTGCATCGGGAGGGCAAGGACCGGGACAGTCTGCGACGCCGGGAGAGCTTCGGAGCCTTGCGATGTGGTGGCCGTGGCCAACGCCAGCGGCTGCGGCGCGGGCTCAGCCACCACTACGCGAATCTGCGGGGCCGAGCAGTGCGGGCAAAAGGGAACGCCTTCTTCCACCGTTTGTCCGCACTTGTAGCAGGGCTGTTCCATCAGAGGTTAGAAAGAGGCTTGTCTTTCAAAGTATCGCAGAAAGTATCCCATGGCGCAGCACGCCGGGATGGTCGCGATTGCGGATTTTCGGTTGAGCACTACCCGGTCCTGATTTCCGTAGTGGACCAAGTCAACGACACAAAAAAAGAGAGCATGAACCACCACGGACACGAAGTATCACGAAGGATTCTGTTTGTAGGCATTTCCTTCGTGACACTTCGTGTCCTTCGTGGTGAAGGCGTTACATTTTGGACCTAGATATCTCCGCGTTTGCCCCGGGTATGAACGTAGACGAGAGCAAAGGTTGATCCCTTGCTCGCATCGCGCGGCTCGATGGCCACGAGGTGCTGGTTATCCTCAGTACCGGCTTTCAGCTCGGTGACCGGGCCCGAGTTCTCTTCGCATTTCAGTTCCTTGCTGTCCTTGGAATCCTTGCCATCGTGCACTTCGACATCGCCGCCATGCTTCTGGGAATGGCACTCCAGAACCTTGCCGTATTTTTTCAGCTTGTCGCGATAGAAGTCGATCACCTTAGCAGGGGCGTCGTCGGAATCATAGTTGGCGACCACCAGCTTCATTCCGAAGGCTTCGGTCACCACGCTCAGATTCGCCTGGTTCCGGTTTTCGTCATCCGACTTGAGGCGCGCACCCGGGTAGAGCGGCAGACCGGTCTTGCGCGCGTCGGCGTCGCTGCCGATGTGCAGGTCTCCAACGGAGCTGCGGATGTCGAGATTCTTGTTCTGAGTGCCGGAATCCTGCGCGAAGACGGGCAGGGTTAGGGCTACTAGCAGCGCGAGCGCGAGTGTGAGATGACGAAACATGGGTAGTTCTCCTCTGATGCATGCCGAGACGTAGCAGGCTGCGTCTCTACGAAAACTTCTTAGATATCCGCGTCTTTCCCGTGAGTGCGTACGTATACCAGCGAGAAGCTGGAGCCTTTTCCATCGGGCTCGACCGCTACGATGTGCTGGTTCTCTTTCGTGCCGACTTTCAGTTCGACATTGCGGCCGCTCGTTCCCTCGCAGGTCAGTTCATGAGAACCGTGGTCCGACCCCTTGATATCCGGGTTCACATCAAAATGGCTGGTGTGGCACTCGAGCACTTTGCCGTACTTCTTGAGTTCGTCCTTGTAGTAGGCAACGAGCTTGGCAGGGGAATCGTCAGACTGATACTCCAGGGCAACAACCTTTATCCCGTAGCCGAAGCTTGAGATGTTCACGTTGGCGCTCTTGTCGTTGCCATCGGAATCGTCCTGCTTCAGGCGGGCACCCGGATAAACCGCAAGCCCCACGTCAGCCACGTTGGCGCCTTTGCTGACGTGAATGCCGCCGACGGGCGTGTTGATGTCGACCTGCTTGTCTTCCCCGTTCTGCTCCTTCTTTACGTTGACGCTGCAGGCAGGCAAGAGCAAGCTGGCTACGGTCGCGAACCCTAGAGCGAGCGTGCTGACGAGTTGAAACTTAGTTCTGCGCATGCTGATATCCTCCTTTGGCGACTTGCGCCGGGCGTTCCAGTCCGGCGCCGCGCTGGGCAACATTCGGAATCGTGACGGGCAGATGGCCGCGAATTGGAATCTCCCCGAAGAGCGCTTTGATCGCGCCCACTTCCGAGACGGTCGCGTTGGAAAACGTGCACATGTAATTCTCAATCTTGGCAAAATCGCTGGCCAGGTACGGATTCCCCATTGCGACGACTGCCGTCTTTTCCGCGGCATGATCGAGCACTTGCTGCAGCAGCATGCCGGTGGCATCTGCCATGCCCACGGAGTTGCCGATCTTGCCCGCCGTCGGAATCACATAGACTGCAGCCACCACAGTTTGCGCCTCGTCGACTGCCTTCAGAACATCGTCGCTCATGCCTGCGGCGCTGCGGGGATCCACATAAATCACACGCGCGTCCGGGATGCGGGCGCGGAACTCGCGTCCGAAGGCGCGACCGGACTCGGTGCGCACATCATCCGAAAAAAGGACGGCCACTACCTGGTTGTGGGTCTCCTCTCTGGTCATATACGGAAGGCCACCCTTGGCGGTTCCCTTCGATTTCAAGGGCAGCACTTTGCCGTTGTCGCGCACCAGGGTGATGGCGGCATCAGCTACCTGCTGGCCGAAAGCGATGTTTTCCGGCTTGCCGACGACGGTGGCAATTGCGCTGAGATCGACCGTGCGTGCTTTGTAAAGGCCGAGTCCACCCTTTAGTTTCAAGATCTTGAGGACGGAGTGATCGAGGCGCTCCGGCGAGATCTCGCCCGACCGGACGGCCTTGAGCATGGACTCGTAGGAGGCGCCCAGATCGGCGGGGATGATCAGCAGGTCGTTGCCGGCTTTGAAGGCCTCAACCGCGGCGCGGCCAATGTTGCTGGCAAATAGATGCGTCAGGCCCGCCATGTCGAGGGCGTCGGTCACGATGAGGCCTTTGAATCCGAGCTGCTTTTCGAGCAGATCGGAAACCACTGCCGGCGAAATCGAGGCCACGTGGTTGGGATCGGAATCGAGCGCAGGGACGGTGACATGCGCCACCATCACCGAGTCGACGCCCGCAGCGATGGCCTGGCGGAAGGGCGGAAGTTCGATCGAATCCAGATGCGCGCGGTCCCCGTTCACACTGGCGACTCCGAGATGCGAGTCGGTAGCGGTGTCGCCGTGACCGGGAAAGTGCTTCACCGTGGTCAGCATTCCAGCCTCCCGCGCTCCCTTAATGTAGGCCGTGACCAAATCGCCGACTTGCTTGGGATCCTCGCCGAAGGAGCGCGTGTTGATGATGGGGTTCGCGGGATTCGAATTCACGTCGGCGTCAGGAAAAAAGTTCCAGTGAACGCCGACGGCTCGGGCTTCCTGGGCCGTAATGCGGCCGAAGGTTTCCGCATCTTCGGTCTGGCCGTCGGCGCCGAAGGCCATGGCGTGCGGAAAGTTGGTAGTCCCCAGCAAGCGCGTGGAGACGCCGCGCTCAAAGTCGGCTGCAAACAGCAACGGCAGCCTGGATTCACGTTGCAGGCGGTTGAGCAACTCGGCGGTTTCGTACGGCTCGGTGCGCAAAAGGAATGGGCCATCGACGTGCACCGACATGGCGAACGAACCCACGTGATATTTCTGCATGGCCTCGAGCCATTGCAGGTACTCGGCGCTCTCCACATTGAGGAAGCTGACGCGGCACCAGATCATGAAGACCTGGCCGATCTTTTCTTCGACAGTAAGGTTGCGGAGCGCCTTCTCGGCCCACTTGTCGCCGCGCGTGGCACTGACGGAAGCAGGGCGCGAATGCTTTTTGGCGAATGCCGGCAGGGTCAGTGTCAGAGCAAGGAACAAGGCGAGGAAGATTCGTGGCATAGGGGGAACGATAGCAGAAGAAGAAGGTATCGGATGTTCTCAGCGCCTATGTGGGGACAGCCGCCCTCGGCTGTCCGTCGGGCCGCCTATGTGGGGACAGCCGCCCCCGGCTGTCCGTCGGGCCGAAGGCCCGATGCCTCACATCCCTATGAGAGCGTCGGTAACCCCAGTCGAGCTTCGCTCGACGGACAGCCGAGGGCGGCTGTCCCCCCACGTGCGTTCCCTTAATTAGTACTTTGCGGCCACTCGCTCCACGGCTTCCTGCTGAATCTGCGCATCATCGCCGAAGCCTTTCAGCCATGTAATCTCCGGCTCGCGGCGGAACCAGGTCATCTGACGTTTGGCATAGTTGCGGTGGGCCTGCTGCGCGGCTTGGATAGCCTGCTCGCGGGTTAACTCGCCGCGCAGAAGCTGGACTGCCTGCTTGTATCCGAGAGAAGCCAGCGGGCTGGAGGCTGCGTCATATTTCAGCTGCAGGCGCTGGGTCTCTTCGATCAGCCCGGTTTCGAACATCCGGCGTGCGCGCTGGTTGATCCGATCATAGAGCGCTGCGCGGTCCGGATCGAGGCCGAGCCGCAAAATGCGGAAGCCACGCAGTGGCTCCCGCCCCTGCTGCCAGAGCTCGGACATCTTCTGTCGCGACGCCAGGCAGACCTCGATGGCGCGGATCAGCTTGGGGACATCATTGGCATGGACTTTTTCGGCAGCAGCGCGGTCGAGACGCCGGAGAATTCGATGCAGATGATCGGGACCGCGGCTCGTAGCACTTTCGCGCAAACGCTCGCGCAACTCTTCCGAGCGTTGCGGCCCGGGGAAAAGCCCTTCGAGGAGGGCCCGCAAGTACAGTCCGGTGCCCCCGACCACGATGGGCAAGCGATGGCGGAGCTTGATTTCCGTGAGCACTTGCCGCGCCTGGCGGGCATATTCGCCGGCAGTCATGTAATGCGTGGGGCCCACACAATCGAAAAGATGGTGGGGCGCGCGAGCGCGTTCGGCGAGGCTGGGCTTGGCGGTGCCGATATCGAACTCGCGGTACATTGCGACCGAATCGCAGTTGACCATCTCGCCGTCGAACTTCTGCGCGAGCGCCAGAGACAACACCGTCTTTCCACTGGCCGTGGGACCCACGATCACCACCAGCAGCGGCTGGGGCGCGGCGATCTCGCGCTGGTCGTGATGCCGTGGGCCCACGTTCAGCGCAGGCTCCAGTGAATGTCGTGCCAGTAGCGAAGCAGAGTGAGCACCAGCAGCAAGAACGCGATCAGCAGCAGTCCGGTGGTTTCCGACGCGTAGACGGCGTGGCGGTGATGCTTGTGCGAGTCAGTCTCGGGCTTGGGCGACGGCACGCGGATTTCAGGGGAGGGCACGCGCATATTGTAGCGCTGCCGAGGCGTAAGCTGAGGACTGAGGTCCGAGGTCGCAGTTCTTGGGCTCGCATCTCGCAGCCTCCAGCCGAAGACCTAAGACCCACGACCTAAGACCTTCCTGCTACACTACGGCGTCGTGCCGCAAAACCACAGCAGACTCGCGCGCTTTGGATTGTTCGAGCTCGATCTCAGCGCGGGCGAACTGCGCAAGAGCGGTGTGAAGCTGCGCCTGCAGGGGCAGCCGTTCCAGGTGCTGGCCCTGCTGCTGGAGCGTGCGGGCGATGTGGTCACGCGCGAAGAGTTGCAGCAGAAGCTCTGGCCCTCCGACACGTTCGTCGACTTCGACCACAGCCTGAACACAGCCATCAACAAGGTGCGCGAGGCGTTGGGGGATTCCGCTTCCAGCCCGCGCTATGTCGAGACCCTGGCCCGCCGCGGATACCGTTTCATCGCTCCGGTTCAGGCGGACGCACCGAGTAAAGCTCCGTCTGGTGGAGACCGGGCAATCGCACACGGGGAGAGCTCGGCTCCAACACCGGCCGCATCCGATCCCTACGCGTCGCCGGTCGCGATGCATCCCGAACTCGAAGTCCCCATCCCGCGCCGGGCGATCACCCGCGGCCTCTTCGCGCTGATTCAGGTGATGTACCTGGTCTTCTATCTCACGGCGTTGTTTCGCTTGCATGACGTGCAAGCCGTCGCGGATTCTTTCCTTCCCTTGTGGGGCGCCACTGCTCTTGCCGGAGCCGTGATGGTGACGGCCGGCGTGGGCATTCCCCTGCGCTGCTACCTGATGTCGGCGGTGGGCTTTGACTACCAGCGACTGGGCGATAAGTTCCGTCAGATATTCCCGTTCGTCCTGGCGCTCGACCAGTTGTGGGCGGTCGCTCCGTTCCTGCTGATGCAGGAGATTGGCTTGGGCGCAGCTTTCGCAGCCAGCGCGGCA
>JADGNP010000502.1 GCA_017883425.1 Candidatus Sulfotelmatobacter sp.
AGCGCGGAATGCGAGTTTTTCCGCAGCCTGTGAAGCCGCTCGTGTCCCGTGTTATCTGGCGGCATCGCTTGAAGCGAAGCCCTGATGCGAATCGTTCCTCTCAAACTGCAGATCTACCTGCCACCTGCGGAAATTGAAGCCCCAGCGGAATGACACTATAATTGCGACCCACAGATGGCACTCTCCTCGGGAACGCGGCTGGGACCTTACGAGATCCAATCTCCGCTGGGTGCAGGCGGGATGGGCGAAGTGTATCGTGCCCGCGACACCCGCCTGGACCGCACCGTAGCCGTCAAGATCCTGCCTTCGCATCTGTCTTCCAATCCAGAGGCTAAGCAGCGTTTTGACCGCGAGGCCCGCACCATCTCCAGCCTGAGCCATCCCAACATTTGTCATCTTTACGACGTCGGTTCGCAGGACGGAACCAACTACCTCGTCATGGAGTATCTGGAAGGCGAGACTCTGGCCGACCGCCTGCGCAAAGGCCCTTTGCCCCTCGAACAAGCTTTGAAATGCGGGATCGAAATCTGTGAAGGGCTGGAAAAAGCGCACAAGAGCGGAGTGATCCATCGTGACCTGAAGCCCGGCAACATCATGCTGACGAAGGGTGGCGCCAAGCTGATGGACTTCGGCCTGGCGAAGCCGGCCTTGCCCGCGAGTCCGCCAAGTTCAGGCCTCACCCAGACGATCGCCACGCCCCAAAATCCCCTGACCACAGAAGGCATGCTTGTCGGCACCTTCCAGTACATGGCGCCGGAGCAGTTGGAAGGCAGGGAAGCCGATGCCCGCAGCGATATTTTTGCTCTCGGTGCGGTGCTGTACGAAATGGTGACGGGCAGGCGCGCCTTCGAAGGTAAAACGACTGCCTCGACGATTGCCGCGATCCTCGCGGCCGACCCGCCGCCGATCGCAACCGTGCAGCCCTTGTCCCCGTCTGGGCTCGAAACGATCGTGAAAAGTTGTCTGGCGAAAGATCCCGACGAGCGTCTGCAGACGGTGCACGACGTCAAACTGCAGTTAAAGTGGATCCAGGAGAGCGGATCGTCGTCCCGTCTGCCCGCCGCCCCGGCTGCGCACAAGCCTTCGGATCGAGTGGGATGGCTCGTCGCCGGAGTGCTGCTGCTCCTGCTCGCGGGTGCGGTCACGTGGTGGCTGCGCGTTCGCGAGACGCCCTCGGCGATGTATTTCAATAGTTCGGTGCCTTTTCCCGCGGCATCGGTTGCTTTGTCGCCGGACGGGCGCATGCTCGCGCTGGTTGGCTATTCCGATCAGGCCAACAAGAATGTGATCTGGGTGCATCCGGTAGGGAGCCGGAGTGCGAGCGTGCTTCCGGGAACGGACGGGGCCTTTTATCCCTTCTGGTCGCCTGATGGGCGCTCTCTGGGATTCTTTGCCGAGGGCAAGCTCAAGACGATCGACGTTGCCTCCGGAAGATCGGCGCAAGTATTGGCCGACGCGCCCTTTGGCCGCGGAGGCTCCTGGGGCAAGGACGGCGTCATCCTGTTTACGCCGGACGCGTGGAGCGGGTTGTACCGCCTGCCATCTTCCGGCGGAACGCCGGTGTTGGTAACCAAGCCAGATCCCTCTCAAGGCCAGGTAAGCCACCGTTGGCCCGTGTTTCTGCCCGACGGGCGGCACTTTCTCTATCTCGGCTGCAACTTCTCGGGACGGCTCGACAAGAACATGATTTTCGTCGGCTCGCTCGACTCCGATGAGAAGAAAGTAATCGCGAACGCTAGCACCAACGCCATTTACGCCGACCCGGGTTACCTGGTCTACTGGCGCGACAATGCCCTCGTCGCACAGCGCTTTGATCTGCGCAGCTACTCGCTGGCCGGGGAACCTCGCATTGTCAGTGACGCGGTGCAATATTTCCCCCAGACCAATTTTGCCGTGTTCGCCGTGGCGGGCAAGACCCTGGTTGCGCAAACCAGTGCGGGCAGGAGCGTCAGCAAGTCGCAACTGATCTGGTTCGACCGGCGTGGCAAGCAAGTAGGTACGGTCGGCCCCCCGGATCTGGTTGCCAATCCCAAACTTTCGCCCGACGGGAGACGCGTCGCAGTTGACCAGACTGACACGGACGGCCGTCACGTCAACGTTTGGATTCATGAACTGACCAGTGACGCTACGGCGCGCCTCGGTTTCGGTCCGTGGCTGGAGCAAGTTACGGTTTGGAGTCCCGACGGGAAACAAGTCCTTTACACATCGAATGAAAAGCTCTTCTTCAGCCTTTACCTAAAAAACGCGGACGGCTCCGGGTCGGCGCAGAACATTATGGACTTCGGTACTCCGCAGCAGGGACCGTGGGACTGGTCCCGCGACGGTAAGTTCCTGCTGGTGCGGAAGGAGCATGAGCTGTGGTACATGACCATGCCGGACCGGCAGGCGCGGCCCTTGGTGCAATCACAGTGGCTGATTCGCAACGCGCAATTCTCGCCGGACGAGAAATTCGTGGCGTACTCCTCCAGTGAGACTGGAAACTGGGAAGTCTACGTTTCGCCTTTTCCTGGTTTCGGCAGTAAATGGCAGGTCTCGCGCGGCGGCGGAGAAGAGCCCCGCTGGCGGAGCGATGGCAAAGAGTTGTTCTATCTTGCCCCGGACGGAATGCTGATGGCCGCCGAGATTAAGACCAACGCGGGGTTCGAAGCCGGATCCCCCAGCGCATTGTTTCGCACCCACCCGCGGCAGCCGATCTCCGCCATGGATTTCTTTTCCTATGATGTGACCGCCGACGGTCAGAAGTTTCTGGTCAACACCAAGGTGGACACGTCCAGTTCTGCCCCCTTGTCGGTCATTCTGAACTGGTCTGCGGAGATGGAGAAGTAAACCGTGGTGTCCCAGTTCGCCGAGATGCCCTGTGGGGACAGCCGCCCTCGGCTGTCCGGCGAGCGAAACTCGACCGCCCGTCGGTCAGAATCTCCGAACTGAGATGGAATCGGAACCTCCGGCCTGAATCCTCGCTCCGGCCCGTGGTATGCTTCCCGCTTCGCCTGCAAGGCAACCGCCGTAATCAGGAGGAATCCGTGACTTTCTCGCGCCGTGATTTCGTGAAGACGTCAGTGTTCGGAGCCGTTGCCGCCGGGGTGGGAGCGCATGCCGCGATTCCCGACGCGCTCGCCGCCAGCAGTCAGCAGGGCCACGCGTCGCAGGAAGATTCCCGCAAGCGGCCGATCATCCTCTGCGCCAACAACGGCTACGCCTACGTGGAGGCGGCGTACGCCTTCCTCAAAGGCGGCGGCGATACGCTCGATGCCGCCATCCGCGTGGTGAAGGGCCCGGAGGACGATCCTAACGACGACTCAGTCGGCCTGGGCGGCTTGCCCAACGAGGAAGGCGTGGTCGAACTGGACTCCTGCTGCATGCACGGGCCTACGCGACGCGCAGGTTCGGTGGGTGGCGTGCGCAACATCAAGAATGTGTCGATGGCAGGCAAGGCTGTGATGGAGCACACCGGCCACGTCATGCTGGTCGGCGAAGGCGCGGAACGATTCGCCGTAGCCATGGGCTTTCCGCGCGAGAACCTGCTGACCGAGCGCTCGCGCAAGATCTGGCTGCTGTGGAAGGAATTCAATTCCGATCGCGACTGGTGGGGACCGGGCCTGGCGGATCCACACTGGCATCCACCCGCACCCGAGTCCAAACCGCAGGCTGATCTTTGGCAGCGGCGCATTCCGCAACTGCGGCAGCGCGCTGCCGATCTCGGCATCGAGCCGGAGTTTCAACTGGCGGCGGTGCGGCGCGTGCTGTTTCCGCCCACGGGTACGATCCACTGCTCGGTCTTGAATGAAAAGGGAGAGATGTCCGGCATCACCACGACCAGCGGGTTGGCCTTCAAGATGCCCGGCCGTTGCGGCGATTCCCCCATCATCGGCGCCGGCTGCTATACCGACCAGGACGTAGGTTCTGCCGGAGCCACCGGCGCCGGCGAAGAGAACATCAAGGTCGCAGGCGCTCACACCATCGTCGAGAACATGCGCCATGGCATGTCTCCGCAGGAAGCGGGCATGGACGCGCTCAAACGCATCGTCCGTAACTACAACGGCGACATGAATAAACTGCGCTACATGGATATGACGTATTACGTTCTGCGAAAAGATGGCACGTACGCGGGCGTGTGCCTGTGGGAGGGATATTCCGCCGGCCATCCGCACAAGTTCGCGGTACATGACGGCACGTTGCGGGCGGAAGTTGCGACT
>JADGNP010000503.1 GCA_017883425.1 Candidatus Sulfotelmatobacter sp.
CCAGGACGTAAGTCCTGGGTAAGCCCGAGAGAATGGAACCGAGTCCCGGAGGGACGGCACATTCTCACACTCTCTTCCACCGCTGCGATAAGTAGCCGCGGACCCGGAAGGGCGTGCGTGACAACTGAATCTCTGGGAGAACGACGGAACGAAGTCAGCCGAACTCCAGCCGCGGAGCGGCGGCACAATTTAGCCCAGGACGTAAGTCCTGGGTAGGGCCGGCGAGAATGGAACTGAGTCCCGGAGGGACGGCACCTCGCGCACGCTCTCTCAGCGCTGCGAAGCTGCAAACCCGGAAACCGGAAGCCCTCTACTTCTTCCCTAATTCCTTCCACTGCTGCCGCAGCTTGCTGAATCTCCGCACCAGGCTTCCAAGATAGACGCCATGGATCACCCACGTGGCAATATAGGCGGCGAAGAGAAACTTAATGCCCTTCATCGCGAACTCCGATTGAGCGGAAGGCTGGCCTTGGCCGCCACTCCCGTCCCCACTAGCGATTCCATGGCGTGGGCTTCTTCGATTTCACGATGCAGCAGTTCCAACCGGAACCGCGACCAACACACGAGAAATGCAAAGCAGAGAAATGCCATCCAGCTGATCAGTAGCACGTGCAGCATACGCGGATCCATCGACCCTCCGCCGCCGATCACCGGCTGCGGATGCTGCGTGCGGAAGAACCAGATCGAAAAATAAACCAGCGGCACATCCAGCGCCCCGAAAACCGCCAGCGCCGCCGCCAGCATCTGCGTCTGCGCGCTGTTGGAGAAGCGCCGCAGCACCAGATAGCTCACGTAGATCAACCACAACACCAGCGTCGAAGTCAGCCGGATATCCCCCGGCGCCCACCAGATCCCCCATACCGGCCGCGCCCAGATCGGGCCCGTGACCAGCACGATGGTGCAAAATACAACCCCCCCCTCGGCGGTCGTCACCGCGAGCACGTCGAGACTCTGTCCGGGGAAAAGCCACCCGATCAAGAAATAGAATGCCGGAATCGCCAGCACGGTCGTCGCCACCGCGCTCGGACGCATGCCCGTCGGCAGCAACTGCTGCACCTGCGGCAGAAAACAGGCAATCACGCCCACGACCCCGATCCCGATCACTACCCACTTCGCCGCAGTTTTCGTCGAGGGCTTGGCACTGACCAGGTATTGAATTGACGCAATGAAATTAATGAAGAACAACAGGAACGCTGTCCACGCGGACGGCACGTGGTAATAGATGATGCGGTAGACCTCGCCCTGCAGAGCGTCCGCGGGCGCAACCACCAGTGCCTGATAAAGGGCATAGGCCAGCAGAACTGCCGTGACCACCGAGAGAATGGGGAAAAGCCGTTTCATTCCGCGTGCAGAATCATCCCGAACAATGCCAGACAAGCTGTAGTAAACACCACATCGTAGGTGAGAAGCAACACGATCCAGAAGTGCGCGGATTCTTCTCCGGTCAGAATCGACGTAGTGCCCGCCACCATGCCCAGCACCGCCGGAATGGAAATCGGAAACAGTAGCAGCGGCAACATGATCTCGCGGCTACGAGTGCGCAGCGACATCGCCGCGAAGAACGTCCCATTCACCACCAGCGCCCACGTCCCCAGAGCCGCAATCGGAATCAACTGCCACGCCGGACCCAGAACTCGCAAATTGTAAAAAATCACGAACAACGGCGTCATCAGCGCTTCCAGCACGCTCACGAAAATAAAATTCCCCAGCGCCTTGGCTAGAAACAACGCATTCGCCGGAGCCGGAGAAACCCGGTACGCATCCAGCACCTGGTTGCGCAACTCGCGCGCCCAGGTCTGATTGAGCGCCACCACCGACGCAAACAGAAACGCGACCCACACCAATCCCCCAACGATGTGGCGCGACTCCTCCGCCAGCGGGTCGAAAGAAAACATGAAGATCACCACCACCAGCAACGAGAAAAACAGCATGGAGTTGAGCGCATCTTTCGAGCGCCACTCCAGCCGGATGTCTTTCACCAGCGTCGCGAGAGTCACCGCCCAGAGCGAATTCATTGCACATCCTCACGAGCAGAACTCGCCGTGCGAGCCAGGCTGGCCGTCCGGTCCACAATCTCCCCAGCCTGCATCCAGACAAACTCGTCGGCCACTCCTTCCAGCAGCAGTGCCTGGTGCGTGATCACGAAAACTGTTTTCCCCGCATCGCGCATGCCCTTGAGCAGCCCGACCATGGCGCGCGCCGAATGCACGTCCACGTTGGAGAATGGCTCATCCAACAGCAGCACTTTCGGATCGTGCAGAATCGCCCGCGCCAGCGACATCCGCTGCCGCATCCCCTGCGAATACTGCCCCACCGCGCGCGTCAACTCCGGATCGAGCCCCACCGCTCGGATCACTTCTGCGCAGCGCCCATCGCCCACAATTCCGTAGAGCCGCCCAAAATAGCGCAGGTTCTCCATCCCGCTCATCTCGTCGTAAAGCAGCGACGGATGCGCCATATATCCAATATCGCGGCATGCCTCTTGCGGACTCCTGCCGAAGATCGAGATCTCCCCGCGCGTCGGCTGCGCCAGCCCGGCCAGCGCTCGCAACAACGTAGTCTTCCCTGCTCCGTTCTCGCCGATGATCGCGTGGAATCGTCCGCCGTCGAACTCGGCAGTCACCCCTCGCAGGGCGGCAAAACGTCCGAACTGCTTGATGACGTTGCGGACGGTGATGACTAGGGTCGTGGCTTCAGTCACGGGTATGGGACAGACGAGATCTCGCCTATTAATAAATGGCTTTGGGTAGGGCATGGCTTAAGCCGTGCCGCCCCGGGCGCAAGAAACACGGGCTTTACACCTTGCTGAAAAACCCGCCTTTGGTGGCGCAGCGCTTCCAGCGCTGCGATAACGCTTTCCTTTTCAAACGCGGGCTTTAGCCCCTGAGGGAACGTCGCCTTCCCCCGAAAACACCAGCATTGTGCACACATCATCAGCGCAAATGCAAAGGTCTTTCCCTTTGCTCAGGAGGTAAAGACGGTCAGATAAAAAGGTTCAGTTCGAAATGCCGCTGGCGGCGCCGGGTTGCACTTGCGTCACACTCTTGGCCGGTTCGGAAGATTGCATCCCGTTGGCCGGCGTGCCCGGTTGCTGCGGAGCATACTTCGACGCGCACTTGGCCTGCAGTTGCTTGGCATGGAACACGCCGTCCCGGTCAAATCGCCCGTCCGCAAGCGCCTGGGAATCATCTTTGAACGTGTCAGGCGGCGCCTCGGTGCCGGTGTAGTCCACGTGGAGCGTCTGATCCTGCTCCACCAGCACGAACTGCACATGCGTTCCCGTGCGTTTGATCGAGCCCGGCTGCACGTTCCCGGCAACCCGCAAGCGTTTCGCATAGGCGCCGTCGCCCATCTGGTGCAGCTCTTTGATCGTGACGTAGTAACTCTTGCTGTCCTGCACGCCGGTGTAGGCCAGGTAGCCGAGCAGCAGCAGAATTACCGCCGTTGCTCCGCCGAACTTGAGATAAGTCTTGGCCTGATTCGACATAGAAATGCTCGACATAGTCCCCCGGTGAGGATGCACCCCACACTCAAACTCTACGCGTCACCGGCGTGAGAATCAAGATACGGGCAGACGGCTCGCAACCCACTCAAAGAATTGATCCTCCGCATCGGCCAAACGCCACCTTCCACGCCCAATTCGCTGTGTTCTTAGGCATTTACCAGACTCCATCCCCACCGATGCGGCCCATCAATTGTTTCAATTTCCATTTCTGATTCGGATTCGATATCTGTATTAACAGAGTAATCCCAATGACCAGCCAGGACAATCGGAAGTGGCGTAAGCCGCGCAATCAGGTTCTCAGCCAGCGCGACCCCAACCAACTGCTGGACGACCTTCTAGCCTTAGATCGGATGCTGGTGGAAGTCTCCATGCGTATCTACAACGTCCCTCGCCGTGACCGGATCAGCATGCGAGCACACAACCGGCGCCTGCACGATGCGGTCAGAGAGCACATGCCCCGGCTCCTCAAACGTTCTCGCAATCAGTCTTAGAAGACGACGACCCGCTCGATGTGCTGGTTCTCTGCCAGGTGGGTGGCGCAGCGCTTTCAGGGCTGCGATAAAGCCTTTCTCTTCTCCGAGGCCTCTATTGAGGTTTGCAGAATATAGTGACACCCCTACACGGTCTGTCATTCCGAGCGGAGTTCCGTCATCCGCATCGCGGATGGCGGAACGTAGTCGAGG
>JADGNP010000504.1 GCA_017883425.1 Candidatus Sulfotelmatobacter sp.
GCACCCTGGCTGCGGTGTTGACGACTCGTTCGATGTCAGTGCGGGCGAGCATCGACTTGGTTGCATCCATCACGGTCAGGTCCGCTTCGTAGGAACGCTGCGCTTCGCGCATGTCCATCATTTCGATGAGCGAATTGACGTTGGGCATCTTGATGTAACCCTTGGAGTCCGCATTCGGATTGCCCGGATCGTATTGCAGGCGGAAATCGGCGTTGTCGGGTACCGGATCAAATCCGTAGCCCCAGACGGAAATTTAGCTACATCCCCGGATCGCGATGAGTATTATCCGGTCTATTACACAACGGAGAGACAATACTCGGGGACCGTCTATGGACTGGACCTGTTCGACGGTGGCGTACGGGAAGAGGCGCTGAAGCGTGCACGGGACCGCAATGAGCTTGCCGCTTCGAAAGTCATTGTCCTCCATTCAGGGACTGGCGATCGACGTGGATTCTTCGTGCTGTTACCAGTTTATACGAAGAGCATGTCACACGAGACAGTAGAGGAACGGCGTCACAATATCGCCGGCTTTGTGCAGGGCGTATTCCAACTCAACGCGATGATTGAGACGATTCTTAGCTCTCTTAGGACACCATTAGATTTAAATATTTTTGCGCCAGACAGCGGTCCAAACGCGTTTCCAATCTACATTCACTCGTCATCGCTGCGCACAATACCTTTCAATCCAGAGCCGCTACATTTTCTTACTGCCGGTCGGCATTGGTCTGGCACGCTGGAAGTTTCTAATCTCAAATGGAAGCTCGTGGCTACGCCCATCTCTGGGGGGCATGCCACTCACGTCAGCGCATGGCTTCTATTGATCGCCGGATTTCTCGCTACGGGCGTTATCGTCGTGCTGATGTGGTCGTCGGCGCGGCATGAACTTCATCTCATTCGAACCAATCAAGAGATGACCGAATTGGCCCAAACCGACGCGCTTACAGAGCTTCCGAATCGTAGAGCCTTAATTGATCGGCTCAGCATATCGTTTGCCGCTAGCAGGCGCAGCGCAAGGCAATTTGCGCTGCTATACATTGACCTTGATGGTTTCAAGGATGTCAATGACACACAGGGGCATCTGATTGGTGATGTTCTCTTGCAACAAGCTGCCGAGCGGCTCATAGGGCTTGTTCGTAGTTGTGATCTTGTCGCACGCCTAGGCGGCGATGAATTTGCAGTGTTGCAGACAGATACGGTCGATATTGCCGCGAGTGGAACCCTGGCGGAAAGGATCGTGGCGAATCTCGGCAAGCCGTATTTCGTTAATGGCAACGAAATTTATATTTCAGCTAGCGTCGGAATTTCCGATTGCTCCGCGCAACTCGAGGGGCCGAAAGAAGCAATGATGCAAGCCGATCTCGCGCTTTATCAGGCAAAGGAAGACGGGCGGAATTGCTTTCGGTTTCAAAGCAAGGAATTCAATCAGCAGGTTCGTGATCGCGTAAAGATTGGCGACGAACTGCGCATCGCAATTACCCGCGGTGAGCTTGAGCTCTATTACCAGCCACAGGTTGAGATCGTGTCAGGGCAGATTGTCGGACTTGAGGCGCTGGTCCGATGGAATAATCCGAAACGAGGCTTCATTATGCCATCGCTGTTCATACCAATCGCCGAGAAAACTGGAAATATTATTGCTCTTGGAAAATGGGTGTTCGAGGAGGCATGCCGGCAGACGAAGATCTGGGAGAACGAAGGAATTGCACCTCAGTCAATCGCGGTGAACTTATCTGCAATTCAATGCAAGCGATCCGAACTCGATCGAGATATTGCTGAGAGCATCGAACAATATGGCATCAACCCGGGACGAATGGAGATTGAGCTGACCGAATCCGTCTTGATGGAAGTAACGCAAGAGCAACGCGACCTAGTTGAACGCCTTCGCGCGCTTGGATTGACCATCGCTATTGATGACTTTGGGACGGGATACTCATCGCTCAATTATCTTGCGACCTACCCTGTGGATCGACTAAAGATTGCGCAAGAGCTTGTCTTCCGAGTTACTACCGACCCGCGTCATGCTACAGTGGTGCGGACGGCCATTCGTCTCGCTCAGGAACTCGGTATCGAAATTATTGCGGAGGGCGTAGAGACTGCCGGTCAAGCGCTCTTTCTGGTATCTGCCGGCTGCAGATACGCGCAGGGTTACTACTTTAGCCGACCCGTGAGTGTAAAACGGGCCACAGAATTACTTCGACAAAAGAAAATTAGTCCTATTAATCAATCGGAAAAAACCAAAAGTCTGACGGCCGCGTGAACTCCTAGACCAATCTCAGGTAGCCATCTGTTTAACGTCTCCTTCTGGCACTTCGCGTCAATTCGGACTCATGCCTTGAATGGTCGCTATTGGAAGCACAGCGGACAGACAAGGGCGTCGGCCTTGACCAGCTAGGCCGTCAATGACCCACAACGGACTTCGACGTCCCTGATCTAAGGCAGCCAATGGGTCACGCCAGGAGCGAGTGCGGAAACGAGTGGCCTCACGAGATTGACGACCTATTGGCACGAACTCTCTGCCTTACGCGTTAATCTTTTTATTGAGGCTCGTGCGTAGCTCTTCTGAGCAGAATCCGAACGCGCGTTTCCATCAGTCCCTCGCTGGTTATCCCATAGAAGATCGGCAAAGCCAGGAAGATAATCAGTGCAAACCTCGGCGCATATACCCAGCCGATCACTCCCCCCACCGCGTAGAGCGCCACTCCGAGCACCGCACGATGCCTCTCCTTTGGGAAAAAGGTCGGATCGACATGATCCTCCAGGAGGTACGAGTGGATGCTGAGGACATGGAACAGGAGGAGCCACGCGAGGCACATGACGCCGCCGATGGCGGCATAGAGCGCAACTGCGATCGTGGCGTCGAATGGGTTGGCGTGCTGGAGCGCCGTGGATAACACCGCTGTGGGAAAAGGGATCAGCGCCGAGGCCAATAAACAAAATAGATTAGCGAGATGCAAGCTCCGGTCACAGTAGCGGACGCGGGCGAATACTGCGCGATGATTGAGCCATATGATGCCAATGTAGAAGAATGACGCCAGGAAGGCGACATAGTTGGGCCACTGTGCCAACAGCTTTTCCAAGAGGTGGCCCGGCTCATACTCCGGGCGGACTATCTCGGCGACCAACAGCGTGATCGTGATCGCAAAAACGCTGTCGCTGAATGACTCCAGCCGATCGGTGTCAGCGAGCCGTACATGCGGCCAGGGCGGAGCGTCCTCCGTGTTGGGGCGGCGATTATTCCGCTCTTCAGAGAGGCCCATGGCATTTTCCGTCCGTGGCAGCACTGTGCGGCTGCTTGCGGATTTGGGAATCAAGCTGCGTTGCGAACCTTCGTGATGGTACATAGCGCGGCGACCCATTCGATTTGCTTCCAGCCGGGCGCTGTGAGCAATCACGCCATGGAAACGGGTCTGTTGTGAGCCATCCACAGATCGACAGCCGCCAGGACGGTCACGATCAGACCGATGAACAGATGGGCGTACATCGCCTGAGCCACCTCGGCGAAGCCGAGCAGCCACGGCGCCAGGATAGCCCATATGCCCAGTGCCATATTTGCCCATTCCTCCCACTCAGTGAGGTTGGCGAGCGCGTCCACTGCGACGAAGGCAACTGCAGCGCCCACCACCCACGCGTTCCAGGCGGCAGCCGTTTGGCCGGTAAAACCCAGCACCCACGGCGCAGATGCCAAGCACGCGCCGAGCACGAAATTCACGACGTCGATCGTTGTCTTTTCCGTTCTCCTTTTCGTAGTGCGGTTGAACATGGGATACTCCTGTTTTTCGTCAGTTGTGTCAGAGATACTTCCCTCGATGGGGAATCCGTTGTCGTAATCCTTGCCATGGCTGCCTCGCTATGCGGCGCGCGGCACCTCGTTGGGCGCGTACGATATGATGACCGGGGCACGCCGCTCCGGCTCCTGCAATGCGAGCAGCGCGCACTTCACCTCGTCGAGACGCGAAGGTTCCCTGCCCTCCGGCATCGCCTCGTCGCTTGCGAGTTGCAGCAGGTATTCGTCCCAAGCCCAGCGCCTGAGAATTTCGCGTTTACAGTCAACCGGCAGGATGGGATCGTCGACCACATCGCTCGGTGAACGAAACACGGCTGCGGGATTGACGAGCGCACGTTCGAGGTCGGGGATCTCAAATACGTCGCAGCGGCCATACTGCGCCTGCAGCCACGCGAATGACAGATA
>JADGNP010000505.1 GCA_017883425.1 Candidatus Sulfotelmatobacter sp.
CCGAGCTTCTGAAACTGCACCACTGCCTCAGCCTGCCCGACACGTTGCTATTCGCCGTGGGGACACGATAAGATAATCCGTACACGTCTTCTCCGCTCTGATCCCAGTAATTTTTTGTGAAGGCATCCCCGCGGGCAAGGAGTGTGCGACCCCGGGGGCAGCGCAGACATCTGCCGGCTCGAAATCTCCCTGACGGAGTTGGAATTGAAAAAAGGCAAGACTGCGGTGATCGTAGGCGCCCAGTGGGGCGATGAGGGCAAAGGGAAGATCGTCGACGTGTTGTCGGAGAACTTCTCGGTCGTGGCCCGCTATGCCGGCGGACACAATGCCGGCCACACCGTCATCATCAACGGCAAGAAATTTATTCTCCAGCTCGTGCCCTGTGGCGTGCTGCGCGCCGGTTGCCGCAGCGTGATTGGCAATGGCGTGGTGCTCGATCCCCTCGCATTTTTGAAAGAGGCGGGGGCCTTGCGCGAAGCCGGGGTGAAGATCGAGGGTCACCTGTTCGTTTCGAACCGCGCCCACGTGATCCTGCCCTACCATCGCATGATCGAACTGGCGGCAGAGAACGCGCCGGGGCGAGTCAAGATTGGCACCACATCGCGCGGCATTGGTCCGGCCTACGAAGACAAAATGGGTCGCCGCGGCCTGCGCGTGGCGGACTTGCTGGACCTGCAGCTCCTCAAGAAACACATCGAAAATGCTGTGCGCGAGAAAAACATGATTGCGCACGCGCTCTTCAACTCCGAACCCCTCGACGCCGACAAGATGTACACCGAATACGCGCATGCAGCCGAGAAAATCGCTCCCTTCGTCTGTGACACGGCAGTCCTGCTGAACCAGGCGCTGGCCCATGGCGAATCGATCCTCTTTGAGGGCGCGCAGGGCACCATGCTCGACATCGACCACGGCACCTATCCCTTTGTGACGTCCTCCAGTGCGACTTCCGGAGGCGCGGTCATTGGTACGGGCGTTGCCCCCAACGCCATCAACTCTGTTATTGGAATCAGCAAGGCCTATTGCACGCGCGTGGGCGAGGGACCATTCCCCAGCGAAGACAAAGGCGAGGCCGGGAACGACCTGCGCAAACGCGGCAACGAATATGGCGCGGTCACCGGGCGTCCTCGACGCACGGGATGGCTCGACCTGCCCCTCCTGCGCTACTCGGGCATGATCAACGGCACGTCGTGGCTGGTGGTCACCAAGCTGGACGTGCTCGATGAACTGGCCGAGATTCCGGTGTGCGTCGGCTACAAGATCGACGGGAAGACCACATCCGACGCGCCAGCCCAGGCCAGCGGCTACGACAAGATCGAGTGCATTTACAAAAAGCTGCCGGGCTGGCGAACTTCGACCGAGGGCATTACCGATTACGAGAAGTTGCCCAAGCCGGCGCGGGAATACCTGGCGTTCGTCGAGAAGGAAGCGGAAGCGAAAGTCGGCATGATCTCCACCGGTCCGGACCGCGGCCACACGATCCTCGTGGATGAGTTCGTTAAGGAGTTGAAGACGGCCGCGAAGAAAGTCTAGAATGTCTTCCCCAGCTGACCCGCGAGCGGGGAAGGAGCGAAACGATGGTGGTGTTGGCGGTTACCTGGATGGCAAAAGTTGGGCACGAAGCCGAAGTTACCGCACTTCTTGAGAAGCTGACCGAACAATCCCGCAAGGAGCCGGGTTGTGCCATGTACCAGGTGCATCGGCACAAGACGGAGCCGCGCCGCTTCTTCATCTACGAGCAGTACAAAGACGATGCCGCGCTCGAAGCGCACCGCACCACGCCGCATTTCCTGCAGCATGCCCGCAAAGATCTCCCCAAGCTTGCCGACCGGGTGGAAGGACATTTGTTCGAACCGCTGGGGTAGTTTATGTGGCGCGGGCGCCCCCGCCCGCGTTTTCGACCTCGAGACGACAGTGAGTGGTTACTTCACTTTGTCGATCATCAGTTCGCCGCCCGAAGCGTAGCTTTCCTTCGAGACCTCGTTGAAAGCGACCACGATCGCTTCCCGCCGCGCTCCGGCTTCCTCTACCAGCGCGTCGGTGATCCGCTTCGCGATCTTGCGCTTCTGATCGGCGGTACGGCCCTGCAGCATGGTGACCTGAACCACGGGCATAAGAGGAACTCCTAATGGGTAGCGCCGGCATCTTGCCGGCTGTCGTGCGGGCGTCTCGCCCGCACACCGGCCCACCGAGACGGTGAGGCCACGGTCACTTTGCCAACTCGTATCCCGCAAAGAAGAAGCTCAGCTCGAACCGTGCAGTATCTTCCGCGTCCGAACCGTGAATCGCATTGTGCTCGATGTTGGTCGCCCACTTCTTGCGGATTGTGCCTTCCTCGGCATTGGCCGGGTTGGTGGCGCCCATCAGCGTGCGCAGGTCGGCAATGGCATTTGCCTTCTCCAGCGCCAGCACCACGATCGGTCCACTGGACATGAAGTCGGTGAGCGTGTTGAAAAATGGCCGGGCGGCATGCACGGCGTAGAACTGCTCGGCCTGATGCTTGGATATTTCCAGCATCTTCATCGCCAGTATGCGAAAGCCATTTTTCTCGAATTGCTCAATGATGTCGCCCACCGCATTCTTGCGGACGGCGTCGGGTTTGACGATGGTAAATGTGCGTTGCAGAGTTTTCATAGGTTCGGTGGTTGGTCCTTGATCTTCTGAAGTCTTGGGTCTTAGGTCTTTGGCCTTGGGTCCAGCCGACTTCTAAATATGTTTGTCATGCAAACGTGCTTGTCATTCCGAGCGCAGCGAGGAATCTGCTTCGTCTCGGTACACGGTACCCGCAACTAAACGCTGACTCCCAGCGCAGCCGCCAGCGTCTCGCCGATCGCTGCCGGGGACTTCGCTACCCGGATCCCGCACGCTTCCAGCGCTTTCATCTTTTCTGCGGCCGTGCCTTTACCGCCGGAGATGATTGCTCCCGCGTGCCCCATACGGCGTCCCGGAGGCGCGGTCTGTCCGGCAATGAAACCCACGACCGGCTTCTTCATGTGAGTCTTCACAAATTCTGCGGCGGTTTCCTCGGCATTGCCGCCAATCTCTCCGATCATGATCACCGCTTCCGTCTCCGGATCGCGGTTGAACAAGTCCAGAGCATCGATAAAATTCGTGCCGATAATCGGATCCCCGCCAATGCCAATGGCGGTCGATTGTCCAATGCCGCGCTGCGTAAGCTGATGGACCGCTTCATACGTCAGCGTGCCCGAGCGCGAGACGATGCCGATCGATCCCTCTTTGTGAATCGAAGCCGGCATGATGCCAATCTTGCACTTTCCCGGCGAGATGATTCCCGGGCAGTTCGGCCCGATCAGGCGCGACCGCCGGTCCTGCAGAAACTCCCACGCCTTCACCATGTCGAGGGTTGGAATGCCCTCGGTGATGCAGACGATCAGGTCAATTTCCGCGTCGGCCGCTTCCATAATGGCGTCGGCGGCAAACGGCGGAGGTACGAAGATCACGGTGGCGTTGGCGCCGGTCTTGTCGGCGGCCTCGCGCACCGTGTTGAAAATCGGCCAGCCCTCGTGCGTGGTTCCACCCTTCCCAGGCGTCACGCCGCCAACGATTTGCGTGCCGTAAGCGGCGCTGGCCTTCGCATGAAACGTGCCTTCACGGCCCGTCAGGCCCTGCACGACTACTCGTGTATTCTTATCAACCAGGATTGCCATAAATAGAAGTTCCTCGATACCGCTATTCCATTTTCAGGTATGGCGTGGACCAAGGCACATTGTCGTCCCCAGCGAAGCGAGGGATCTAGGTCCTTGCCTGTACCACCAGTGTCGCCGCTGCCGGCAAACACCCAGATCCCTCGCTTCGCTCGGGATGACAATTCGCAATGCGATACAGCAACTGTGAAACTGGTCTACCGCCATTCCGTTACGCAGTGCCTCTAGCCGCGGCGACCACCTTGTCCGCTGCGTCCTTCATGGTGTCCGTGACGACGAAGTTGAATCCGGAGTTCATCAGGATTTTCTTGCCCTCGTCGACGTTGGTTCCTTCCAGCCGCAACACGATCGGCAACTGGATGTTCGTCTTACGCGCTGCTTCGACCACGCCCGTGGCCAGCGTGTCTACCCGCAGAATGCCGCCGAAAATGTTGATCAGCACCGCCTTCACATTCTTGTCGCTGAGCAAGATTTCGAACGCGTGCGCGACCTGCTCGGAGCTGGCGCCTCCGCCC
>JADGNP010000506.1 GCA_017883425.1 Candidatus Sulfotelmatobacter sp.
GCCCCCAAACGCCCGAGCAGCATGGCGATCGCCGGGATGGCCAGCGCGCCGGAGCCGATCGCCTTCGTCCAGCAGTAAGCCGGAACCTGCCAGCCCCAGGGACGCGCGTGCGAAACGTCATAGGCGGCGAGCGCGTCTTTTTGCAGCAGCGGGCTGTCCGGCGGATAGAGCGCTCCTCCGCCGTGAACGCTCTCGTTGCGCTGCGACCACATGTAAATGGACTCGTGCCGCGCAGCCGTAGGCACGATCGCGCTCTCGTCTCCGTCGATGTAGTAGAGCTTCGGCCGCGTGCCCTGCTCGGGCTTGCGCACGCGCACCGGCTCTCGCGCCAGCAGTTGCGCGATCTCTCCATCGCAATCATCAAGATCCCCGGCAATGATGGCGTGCTCCGGGCAGACGACTACGCAGGAAGGTTCCAGCCCGACTTCCGTGCGATGCGCGCAGAAGTGGCACTTGGCCGCGGTGCCTTCATCCGGATCGATGTAAATGGAATCGTAAGGGCAGGCCTGCATGCACGCCTTGCACCCGATGCAACGCTCCGAACTGAAATCGACGATGCCGTCTTTGCGCTGGTACATCGCGGTGACGGGGCAGATGGTCACGCACGGCGGATTCTCACAATGATTGCAGCGGGTCACCTGAAAAACGCGCCGGGTGTTGGGAAAGGTTCCCTTCTCCACGTACTTCACCCAGGTGCGGTTCACGGTGAGCGGAACATGGTTCTCCGTCTTGCACGCCACGGTGCAGGCATGGCAGCCGATGCACTTGCGGTTGTCGATGATGAATCCGTATCTCATCCCGAATTTCTTTGCAGGGCGCGCAACCCGAATCCCCGCGCGGCTTGGGTATTGTAGCTGACTGTCAGCGCTGGGATGGGTAACCGGCTTGAGGCTGAGTAACCTGAAACGCAAGCAGTAAAGGAATATGGCAGTGGGACAGTGTGACCTTCCCCAAATGACTTCTTTGCGCCCTCTGCGAATCCTCGGCGTACTTTGCGGTTTAAGATTTTCTATCCCAAAGCACTGCCTGCAATATTGCCACCTTGTCCTTCCCTCTAGGCTACAATTCAGGGTGCATTTCCGAACCGCAGCCAGTTGGTCAGCTTCCGCAGCATCCAGGCGAAGACGAATCCAGATGTAAACAACTCGGTGCAAACACTCTATGACTGCTGACATCGCAACCGGCAATCCCACAGTGCTCGACGACAAGAAGATCTTTTATAACCGCTTTCTCCTGATCGTGGCTGGCCTGGGTGGCCTGCTCTATGGCGTCGACGTCGGCATCATCGCCGGTGCCTTGCCTTATCTTGAGGCGACCTCGGGCCTCAACGCCGGCCAGCTCTCTATCGTGGTTGCCGCGGTTCTGCTAGGCAGTGTAATCTCCACGCTGTTCGCAGGACTGCTGGCGGACTGGATGGGCCGCAAGTCCCTGATGGCTCTGAGCGGGGTCCTGTTCGTGATCAGCATTCCGATGATTGCCCTGGCGCATGGCTATGGACCGCTGGTCTTCGGCCGCTTGTTGCAAGGCGTCAGCGCGGGTCTAATCGGCGTCGTCGTTCCGCTCTATCTTGCGGAGTGCCTGACGGCATCGAGTCGGGGCAAAGGAACCGGCATCTTCCAGTGGCTGTTGACGCTGGGAATCGTGACCGCTGCGCTCGTGGGCGTCTACTTCAGTTTCCGCGTAGATCAGGTGGCCAAGCTCGGCGACGCGGCCAGGCTCCTCACCTTTAAAGACACCGCCTGGCGCGGCATTTTCTGGGTGTCGTTGCCGCCCGGCATTTTGTTCGTCATCGGCAGTTTCATGGTGGCGGAATCACCCCGTTGGCTCTTGCGTCGCGGCAAGCAAGAGGCTGCCTACGCCGCGCTCCTTCGTTCCCGCACGACCGCGCAGGCCGATCTCGAACTCAAGGAAATGCAGGACGTCACCGCTGCGGAAAAGGGAAAGAACGCAGGCGGAACGAAGACCAAGGAATCGCTGCTGCGGCGCAAATACGTAATCCCGTTCGTACTCGCTTGTATCATCCTCGCCTGCAATCAGGCGACCGGCATTAACTCGATCATCGCGTACAACACCAACATCCTTTTGCAGAGTGGGCTTTCGGACGTCGCTGCCCACTGGGGTTACGTCGTATTCACCATCATCAACTTCGCTGTCACCTTCGGCGGCGTCGTTCTGGTGGACCGCAAGGGTCGCAAGTTTCTCCTGGGAATCGGCACCGCCGGAATTATCGTGTCGCTGATCTGCACTGGCGTTCTGTTCCTCGGGACAGAAAAGCTGCGCGTGGATTCCAAGAGCACAGTCCAGTCTCTGGTCTCTCCAGACCAGAAACTCAGGCTGCTCTACAACGAAGACATGGCTGGCAAAATGATGAGTGCGGGGAACAATGCCAGCAACGCGGGAACCAACCGTCCGACGTCGCTGGTCGTCATTTATTCATACGGTGATTTCAGAGCGGCCAGCCAGGTCGTGCGTTCCGATGATCCGGCCGCCAAGCCGATCGAGGTCACGCGCGAAAGCTGTGTCCCCGCCAACAAGGTGGTGGCATTTTTCTCGAATCCGTTCGGCAACCTCGATGCCTCGCGCGCAGCGCCACTGAGAATCGAAAATGCGCTCATCACTCCGGTTCCCCTGCCGCGCAACGGCTGGATGGTGGCCATCACACTGTTTGTGTTCATGGCGTTTTACGCCGTCGGTCCTGGCGTGTGCGTCTGGCTGGCGCTTTCGGAGTTGATGCCCACGCGCATCCGCTCCAACGGCATGAGCATCGCGTTGGTGCTCAACCAGGCGGTTTCCACTACGATCGCAGCGGTCTTCCTGCCCACCGTCGGCAAGTATGGATACTCGACCATGTTCTTTGGGTTTGCCGCGTGCACCGTGATCTATTTCATCACCGCGACCTGGTTCCTACCGGAGACCAAGGGCAAAACGCTGGAAGAAATTGAAGCGCACTTTGAGGGCGCGACTGTTGCACAGTAGCGCCGGCATCTTGCCGGCTGTCGCGAGAGCCTGCCCTGAGCTTGCCGAAGGGGCGTCTCGCCCTCGCAGCCGCCGAGACGGCGGCGCTACTCTTTCGCGCGCGGTTTGCCCGTTGCACGGAAAATGATTTACTCTCAGCCCCAGTCCCATGACCCCTGCCGAACCAACGAAGATTGCCGACCAGAAGCATTCCCACGCCATGCGGCGCGAAATCTACGAGCAACCCACGGCTATTGCGAAAACAGTGGCGAAGCACCTCAAAGATGACATCATCTTTCCCGGAGAACTGGACGCAATCGAAGGCGCGCTGCTGACCTTCGGCAAGCTGATCATCGCGGCCAGTGGATCGAGCCGGCACGCGGGTTTGGCGGGCGAAATCATGATCGAAGATCTCTCCGGCGTAGCGGTCGAGGTCGAGTATGCCAGCGAATACTGTTACCGCTCGACCCATGCGGCAGTAGATCCGATCGTCATGGTGATTACGCAATCGGGGGAGACTGCGGACACGATCGCCGCGCAACGCGAGGCGCTGACGCGCGGAGTCAAAACCATTGCGATCTCGAATGTTCCCGAAACAACCATTGTGCGCGAAGCCAGCGCGGCGTTGATATCGGGGGCGGGGCCGGAACTGTCGATCCCTGCGACGAAGAGTTTCACCACACAACTCACGATTCTCTACCTGATGGCGCTGTTCCTCGCGCGCAAGCGCGGACGGATGACGTCGGAAGTAACCCGGTCGTATCTGCAACGGCTGATGCGCCTTGCCGATGCGATCGAAAAGAATCTCGGCACTTGGGACGAACTGGCCGCGGAATTCGGCGCCGTGCACTTCAAGGCCGAAAAATTCCTCTACCTCGGACGCGGCGTGCATTACGCGATCGCCCGCGAGGGCGCGCTCAAGCTCAAGGAAATTTCCTATGCACATGCGGAAGGCTATCCCGCAGGCGAACTCAAGCATGGACCCAATGCGCTGGTGGACGAGACACTGCCGGTAGTCGTGCTAGCCACGTGTGACCACCGCGATCCGGACTCGGTGTTGCGCTACCGGCGGACGCTGGAAGTCATGAAGGAAGTGAGATCGCGCCACGGCCCGCTGGTCACGGTTGCGACCGAGGGCGACAAGGAAGTCGCGGCCATTGCGGACCACGTGTTCTACGTCCCCGCGGCTCCGGAACTGCTCTTGCCCATCGTCGAAGT
>JADGNP010000090.1 GCA_017883425.1 Candidatus Sulfotelmatobacter sp.
GGGGCGAAGCCCGGCCGCTCAAGCCCCAATCCCTTCATCTCATATCCGCCAGCGCCCCACGCAATTTCTGCGTGGCGCGGAAGAGGGTGTTCTTGGCGGTCTCTTCCGTAGTCTGCAAAATCTCACCCACGGTGCGCAGCTTCAGTCCGTGGTAATGCTTCAACTCAAACACCATGCGCTCGCGCGGCGTCAGCTTTTCCAGTGCCCCAGCAATGCGCGCGCCCAACTGCCGGCGCAGCAAGTCGCGTTCCGGATTCGCTCCCGAGCGCACGTCCGGCACCTGGTCGAGCAAATCGTACTCGCCGCCCGACGGGTCTTTCGCCACCGGCGCGTCCTCTTTGCGCACATTCCTCTTGCGCAAGTGATCGAGGCACAGGTTGGTCACGATCCGGTAAATCCAGGTGTAGAAAGAACACTCGAACCGGAAACTTCCGATGTTCTTGTAAGCCTTGAGGAAGGCGTCCTGGTAGACGTCCTGCGCGTCCTGCTCGGTCCCGGTGAGATGGAGAGCCAGGCGCAACACCGCCTGATCGTAATTACGAACGAGTTCCTCGAAGGCGGCGCGGTTTCCGCGCTGGGCCTCTCGGATCAGCATCGTGTCGTCTATGCGGCGTTCTTGCCCAGCCATGCGGCCCCGCGTGGGGTCCAGGTTCTCACTGACTATGCCACCGCTGACTCTCTCCACCCGCTCGCTTTTCTGCTTCGAGTGGGCCCGTCCGCCAACCGCAAGTGGTACTACCAGTACACCTGCCGGCATGTGTCGTCGTGTCCTCTACTGCCCGGTATTTGCCGTATCCGGGCTTGCACAGGAATAGACGGGTGGTCCGTGGAACCGTGAGCAGGAATTATAGGCTGGAAGGAGATTCTTGGGGGGCCTAGGTGATTCTGGGACAAAGATTTAGGGGGAAACAGAACAGTGGCCCACAGTGCCAGCCGACGGTTTGGCACGGGAAGTGCCCTGATTGTGGGGCAGAACGATCGAGCCTCGAGGGAACGTGCCTCAACGTAGGCCACTTCGGTAGGTCCACTGCGCTCCTGACCCTAGGACTAGTTGATCGTTTTCCTCCGACGAAATGCGCCAACTCTCACCGCAGTGACTGCTCGCCGGGAAGCACAACACGGCCCGAGCGAGCGCCCGGACCGCAACCATGCCTCTACTTCGCGACCGCTTCCTTCTCGATAACGACCTTCAAATGCGCGGTCATGTCCTTGTGCAGAAGAACAGCTCTAGTCGCAGTTCGGCCTGTTATGGGAAAATAGGCTTATGACTGGAGTTCAGTTCGTCACGGACAGCAAAGGCCGAAAGGTCGCGATTCTCATCGACCTGAAAAAGCACGGAGCCCGCCTCCAGGACTTTTGGGACGGTCTTGTTTCCGAGTCCCGCCGCGGAGAAGTGGGAATTCCTTTGGAGAAAGTGAAGGCCGACCTCGTGAAGCACGGGCGGCTGAGTGAATAGCTATGCCGTCGAGCTAAAACCCTCAGCACGAAAAGAACTCGAATCTCTGCCCGATACGGTGCTCACGCGCGTCATCCGCAAGATAGAATCCCTCGCACGCGATCCGAGGCCCGCAGGATGTAAGAAGCTGAAGGGCTACAAGGACCAATGGCGCGTCCGAACCGGCGACTGGCGTATCGTGGACATCATCGCCGATTCCACCAGATTGGTGAGCGTGACCCGAGTAGCCCACCGCAGCAAAGTGTATGACTAGGCTTCAAACGTAAAAAGCAGGACAGCCCCCTACTCCGCGACCGCTTCCTTCTCGATGACGACCTTCAAATGCGCGGTCACGTCCTTGTGCAGCTTGACCGGGACGGTGAACTCGCCCACGGTCTTCAGCGGCTCGTGCAGCTGGATCTTGCGGCGATCCACGTTGAAGCCCTTCTTGGTCAGCGCGTCGCCGATGTCGCTCGACGTGACTGAGCCAAAGAGCTGCTCGTGCTCGCCCGTGCGCCGCTGGAACGACACCGAGACGCCCTCAAATTGCTTGGCCAGTTCCTCGGCCTGCGTCTTCTCCTTGGCGGAGCGGCGCACCGAGGCGGCCTTCATTTGCACGATGACGGCCTTGTTGCCCTCGTTGGCCTGAATGGCCAGCTTGCGCGGCAAAAGATAATTCCGTCCGTATCCTTCCGCGACCTTCACCACGTCGCCGCGGGATCCCAGCTTCGCTACATCTTCCTTCAGAATGACTTCCATGGGGATGACTCCGATCTTTTTAGTCCGATCTCTCTTGATTCCGATTTCTCTTAATTGTTGTCATCCCGAGCGAAGCGAGGGACCTAGGTTTGTTCTCGTGGCCCGCAAAAACCCAGATTCCTCGCTACGCTCGGAATGACAAGCGTGTTACAGTTCCGTGAAGATCCGTGCAAATCCGTGGCGACTGCTCTTACGATGCCCGTCCCGCGAACGGCAGCAGGGCGATGTTGCGGGCCTTCTTGATGGCCGCCGACAGGCGGTGTTGGTGCGGCGCGCACACGCCCGTCAGACGCCGCGGCACGATCTTGCCGCTCTCGGCGACGAACTGCCCGAGCATGCGGTAGTCCTTATAGTTGATGTCCTCAATTTTCTCGACGCAGAACTTGCAAACTTTTTTGCGCCGAAAAAACTTGCGTCCGCCACCTTCCCGGGGAGGACCGCCGGGCCCGCGTCCGCCGCCACCACCGCCAAACCGCGGACGGTCTCCTCCCGATCGGGGACCTTCGCTGGAGCGCGGCCTCTCGCTCGGTGCCGATTGCTCTGGTGCTTTCGTTTCTTCAGCCATAATTCTCCTCGAATCTTTCTGTCTGCCAGATGCTTTGAGTTTAGCCAGCTTTTCTTTGCGGACTCTGCGATTCGTCGGCGTGCTTTGCGGTTAAAAGCTTTTGACCGCAAAGTTCGCTAAGACTGCCGCGAAGAACGCAGAGAAATGGTAAACGCGCGTTACGCCGTCGCCGGAGTCTCCGCCGCCGGAGCGGCCGGAGCTTCCGCCGGAGCCGCTGCCGGGGCTGCCGGCTGCGCGCTTACTTTCTTGCGGGCGTCGCGCAGCTGCTTGATTTTGTCCAGCCGCTTCTGCTCCTCATCAATGCGCACGGTGAGGAATTTGATGACCGGCTCGGTCACGCGCAGGCGGCGCTCCAGTTCGTGAATCACCGCGCCTCCGCCTTCCACGACCATCAGGACGTAGATGCCTTCGTGGAACCGGCGCACGGTGTAGGCCAGACGGCGCTTACCCATCTTGTCGACCTTCTGCACGCTTCCGCCCGAGGCCGGTACGACCGATTGCAGAGTCGAAAGCAGTTTGTCCAGATCCTCTTCCGTCATATCTGGCCGAACAATGAACATCAGCTCATAAATACGATTCATTCGTTATCTCCAAATCCTTGGCCACGGATTTCACGGATACTCACGGATAAACCAAGAAAACCTCAATGGTTCTGATCCGTGTCAATCCGTGTTGATTCGTGGCTAATCTTCTTTGCGGTTGAAGCGATTCATCGCCGCCGCCGGACCGTCTTTCAAAATCACCTTCACCGCTTCTTCCGCGGTGTCGAGAATTCCGTCCACCACCTTCAGATCTGCCTTGCGCATCGGCGCCAGCAGGTAACTCTCGCCGTCTCCCACTTTTCGCTCCGGCGCCACGCCGATCCGGATGCGCAGAAAATCCTGCGTGCCCAACGCCGCGATGATCGACTCGATGCCGTTGTGTCCTGCCGAACTCCGCCGCGTATGAATGCGCAACGTGCCCAGCGGAAAATCCAGTTCGTCCTGAATCACAATCAGGTCCGACTCCGGCTTCGCCTCGTACTCCTGCACCAGTTCCCGCACCGAGACGCCACTCAAATTCATGAACGTCTCCGGCTTGGCCAGCAGCACCGCCTGATCGGCAATCACCGCCCGCGCCGTCAGCGCCCGGCACTGCCGGTTTCTGACGTCCACCCCCAGGTTTCCCGCGATTCGATCAATCGCCAGAAAGCCCAGGTTATGCGGCGTGAACTGGTACTCGACTCCCGGATTGCCGAGACCGACGATCAGTTTCACGCCACCATCCCAACCCATGTAGGGACAGCCGCCCTTCGACTACGCTCAGGGCAGGCTCTCGGCTGTCCGGCCGGGAAAAGCCCGGCGGCTCTAACCACGGAGTTACTTCTTCTCCTTCTTTTCGGCCTTCTCCGGCTTGGCTGCTGCGGGAGCCTCGGCGCCTTCTTCCTCGGTCTCCTGCTTGCCCTTCTTGATGACTTCGGGCTCGGCCGGAACTGCCGCTTCGGCCGCCACTGCTTCCGGCGTGGCCACGACTTCTTCCTTCACCGCGGTTACGTGCGCCACGGGCTGATTCGCATCCGTGATGAACTTGACTTTTTCCGAGTGCGGCAACTCCGACACGCGCAGCACCTTGCCAAACGTGAGATGGCTGACGTCGGCATCGATGTGGCTCGGAATGTCCGCGGGCAGGCACTCGATCTCGACCTCGCGCAGCATCTGTTCCATGATGCCACCCTCCTGCTTTACGCCGGCCGCCTCGCCTACTAGAAAGATGGGCACGCTGACCTTGAGCACTTTGTCGAGAGCGATGCGCTTCAGGTCAATGTGCAGCAGATGGCCCTTGATGGGCTCGTACTGCCAGTCGACGATCATGGCCTTGCTGCGCTCGCCGCCACTGAGGGCAAGATCGAAAATGGTGTTGTGGCCGGTCTCCGAGTTCAGGATGCGCTGGACGTGCCGCGGATCCACGCTGATGGAAAGCGAATCCTTGCCTGCTCCATAGACTACGGCCGGAATTTTTCCGCCACGGCGCACGGCGCGGGCGTCGTTCTTGGTTCCCGCTTCCCGCGGTTGCGCTTCCAGTGTGTTTTGTTCCAATGCAGTCGCCATAAATTTCAATTCCTGTCTGAAAAGTTCGTTTGCTACTCGATGGACCAGGCCTTTCTTCGCGACTCCTTTGCGAGCTTTGCGTCTAAAAGCTTTACCGCAAAGCTCGCAAAGAACCGCCGCGAAGAACGCAAAGAAAAACCTAAAACCGCAACCTCAAAAGGGACGGCGAAATTCCGCCGCCTGAGGTTTATACAAATAACTTGCTGACCGAAGTCTCTTCGTGATTGGCCTGAATCGCCCGGCCAATCAATCCTGCAATCGAGAGGACACTGATCTTTCCTCCCTTTTCGGTTCGTGCCGCATCCGCCTCGGCGGTCAGTGGGATCGTGTTCGTGACCACCACCTCCTTGATGACCGAGTTCCTGATGTTCTCCACCGCCGGCCCCGAAAGTACGGCATGGGACGCACAGGCGTAAACCGAAGTCGCCCCGTTCTCGATCAACGCCGCTGCGGTCTTCACCAGGGTTCCCGCCGTGTCAATCAGATCGTCAATGATCAGGCACGTCCGGCCCTTGACGTCGCCGATCACATGCATCACTTCGGCTACATTCACTTCGACGCGCCGCTTGTCGACGATGGCCAGGGCTGCATCGACTTTCTTCGCGAAAAACCGCGCCCGCTCCACGCCGCCCGCATCCGGCGAAACCACCGTCAGATTCGGCAGCGCCAACTTCCGGAAGTGGTCCACCAGCACCGGCGAAGCGAACAGGTGATCCACCGGGATATTAAAAAATCCCTGCAACTGCGGCGTATGCAAATCCACAATCAACGCCCGGTGCGCTCCCGCGGTGGTCAGCAGATCGGCCACCAGCTTCGACGAAATCGGGCTGCGCGGCTTGTCCTTGCGGTCCTGCCGGGCATAGCCGAAGTAGGGAACCACCGCCGTAATGCGCCGAGCCGAAGCGCGCTTGAGCGCATCGATCATCAGCAGCAACTCCATCAGGTGCTCGTCCACCGGACGGCACGTGGGCTGCAGCACAAACACATCGGCGCCGCGTACGTTCTCCTGAATCTGGACGTAACACTCGCCGTCCCGGAAGCGAATCACCTGGGCCTGCCCGCGCTGCATGCCGAGAAAGTGGCAGACCTCATCGGCCAAAGGCTCATTCGCTGTGCCGCTGAAAATCTTAAACTTCTCGTCCATCCGCGGACGCTGCTTCCGCTCGGTCTTATCGTCGGTCACAGGCGGATTCTTCTTTTCAACCTTTTCCGTCTTGTCGGTCGGCGTCACCAAAGTAGCCATAGGTTTTCGCTCTTAGCTCTTGGCTTTTGGCTCTTGGCTTGAACCCTGGACTCCTCGCTTGAGCTAAGAGCCAAGAGCTAAAAGCCAAAAGCTGTTTTCTGGCTGGGCCGCTAGGATTCGAACCTAGACAAAGTGCTCCAAAGGCACTTGACCTACCATTAGTCGACGGCCCAGTGAAACCAATTGTTGATGGTCGACTTTCGCTTGTTGATTGAACCCCAGTGGGACACTCTAATTGTCAATCAACAATCAAAAATCAACAATCAAAATTCTTCGCCGACCACCACCCATGTGGCGACAGCCGCCTCGGCTGTCCAAGCCCGGGCAAAGCCCGGCGCCCCGGATACGGCCGCCGTCAGCCCGCAACAATCCGCCGCCAGTACGACCGCCGCGTCAGCGTCGCCGTCGCCTGCGCCGCCCAGCCTTGCTTCCGGAGCTTCGCCGTCGCCTGCTCGGCCGCCTCTCGCGAGGCGAACAGCCCGTACAGCGTCGAGCCGGAGCCCGACAAAGACGCATATTTCGCGCCCGCGCGCAAAAGCGCACGCTTCCCATCACTCAGCTCGGGATATTCAGGAAAGACGACCTGTTCGAAGTCGTTTTCAATCCCGGCCCGGACAAGCTCGAGAAGCGGATTCTCGGCCCGGCCCCTTCCAAAAGGAGCACCGGAGTAACCCTTGCTCAGCCACGCCGACAAGCCGCGACCAAGCTCATTCATTCTATCGGAGGCAGCGGATACCGTCAATTTCGCCGCTTCGGTTTGTGTGGAACTTGCTGCTGTGGGGCCGGGTCGAAGCCTGCCCTGAGCGGAGTCGAAGGGACCCGGCCGGGCCGAGCGAAGCTCGGCTGCCTCGGTTTGTGTGGGGACAGCCGCCCCCGGCTGTCCGGCCGGGCGAAGCCCGGCTGCTTCTCGGATTGAAGCAGGCAGACTGTGCCCCCGCAGCTCGCGGGCGCCCGCGCCACACAACCGATCCCACGCCGCAAACGCTTCCGGAGTAGACACGCCCACCTCCGGCGTCACCACAACACAAGCCAGCGCCGGCAAATCCTCCAGCGGATACACCTGCTCCCCGCGCCCCACACCGAGCACGGTTCCTCCAACCAGAAATAACGGCAAGTCCGATCCAACTTCCGCCGCAATCCGCAGCTTTTCCGCGCCAGGCAAGTCCTTCTTCAGTGCCCGCTCCAGCCCCAGCAGCGTAGCCACAGCATTTGACGAAGCGCCGCCCAGCCCGCCCAGCACCGGCAGTCGCTTCTCGATCTCGATGACCACGCGCCCCTTCGCGCGCAACGCCCGCATGGCTTTCTCAACAATGCGAAAACAGGTATTGGATTCGTCCTTCGGCACACGCGGGTCGGCACACTGAATCTCGATTCCTGTCCCACGCCCCACGCTGACGCGAATCACATCATGCAGCCCGATCGTCTGATACACCGTCAGCAGTTCGTGGAATCCGTCGTCCCGAGCCGCGCCAATGCGCAGCCCGAGATTGATCTTCGCGAACGATCGCACGGTCACGGTCATGGAGGGATGATTGTAAACAGAATGCCGCACTAAGAGACAGGACGCAATCACAGGGCGTCGCGCACAAACCTCAAGGCAAGATGCCGGCGCTACGAGGAAAGAAGTTGCCTTTATCCGCGGCGCTTGTAGAGGACGGCGAATTCGAATCCGGTGTTGGGGGGGAACAACTCCGCCACTTTACGCAGGCGCTCGGCCAGCGCCGAGGGCGCCAACAGCGGATAGTCGCGCTCCCGCAGATCGTAGTAATCGACGTCGAGGTACAGGGAGAGAAGATAGATGGAAATTGTGTCGGAGAACGTGGCGTCGAGATATTCGTTCTTGAAGCGCTCGCTGTCCGGGCCGCCGGCGGTGGCCAGCTTGCGCGCTTCCCAGGCGTCGAGAGAAGTCTCGCCGCGGATTCCCGCTTCCACCTGGCTCCATGCCAGTTCGCTGAACTCGCGCGAGACTCCGGCGCGCTCGACCAGGGCGTGGCCGACATTGATATAGAACTCGAAGGCGACCGAAAACTTGTCGTCCATCAATCGCGTGGAAATGAACACACACTGCGAGTCGCCCAGGTTCAGGTTGCGGTGGCATACGGCATTGTCGCTGAGCGCGACGTCGTAGCGGTCGGCGATGACCGTCTCCTCGCCCTGGCTCACGGCCAGTGGGACGAAGTAGTACGCCTTGCGCTCGAGCGCGGTCGCGACCTTGGTGGGAACGGCGGCGATCATGCGCTCCAGGTCAAACGAGTTGACCGCAACCTCGCCGGCGGAGGCGTAGCAGATCCCGTTCGGCGCCTGGGAGACAGGCGTGAGCCGGACCACCTCGGAGGGACTGCGCGTGATTGCTGGGGCTACCTGCGACATGCAGCCCTATTCTACACACAGCAGCCGCGACATTCCGGGTCCATTAGAATGGATGGTGGAGTTTATGACACCCACACGTACGTCTCGCTTCCCCCGCTGGTACACCATTCCTGTGCGCGTTTGTCTGGTGACGTTTATAGGGACGTTGCTTTGCTTCGCCGTGAGCTTGCTGCTTGCCATCTTCGGCACCGTGATTGTGGCTGCGCTGCGGGGCGGGCATCCGGACATGCGGATCGCGTACCTGCACATCGCGCTGCCCATGGCGCTGGTCGCGGGAAGCATTGTTTTTGTGCTTGCCCTGATGATGGAGATCCGGCATTACCGCCAGGCCAAGACGCTGTCGGCCATTGAGAGGCTGGGCTAGACGGTGGCGCCCCGCATTGCCATTCCCATGCCGCACTCCTCTGACGCGGAGTATGCCGAGCGAGCGATTCCGCAGTACGAGCGGGCGGTCGCGCTGGCGGGAGGAGAACCGGTACGGGTTGCGCTCGATCAAACCCGGGACGAAATCATGCAAGTGATGGAGGGCTGCGACGGGGTGCTGCTGCCGGGCAGCAAAGCCGACGTCGATCCTGCCAGGTTCAACGCCCCGCGGTCGCCGCATACTGCCGACGCGGATCCGCGACGCGACGCCGTCGATGACCTTCTGCTACAGGACGCCTACGGGCAGCGGAAGCCGGTGCTGGGCATCTGCTATGGGTTGCAGAGCCTGAACGTGTACCGTGCGGGATCGCTGGTGCAGCACATCCCGGATTTTCTGCCGGAAGGAATGCGCGCCAGAGTCAATCATGAAGCCGGGAAGAAGGTGGCGGTCGCACACACCGTCGAAATCGAAGTTGACTCCAGATTGGCGCAGGTGGTGAGTGGCGGCTGCGGAAGTACCTCAGGGGCTAAAGCCCGCATGGCTGAGGGGCCCGATATCGCAGCTCTAGAAGCGCTGCGCCACCCAAAGACTGTGCACGATTCAAAAGGGCTGCGCTACCCAAAGACTGTGCGCGATTCAAGAGCGGTGCGCGATTCAAGAACAACTCACGATCCAAGAACGGTGGGCGATCCAAAAACGGTTGACGATCCAGGCGCGGTACGCCAGCCAGAGTCTCTGGTCGTGCCGGTGAACTCTTCGCACCACCAGTCGGCCGACGCCATTGGCGAGGGTCTACGCATTGCGGCGCGCTGTCCGGATGACGGCATCATCGAAGCGCTGGAAGGAACCGCGCCGGACCATTTCGTTCTGGCGGTGCAATGGCATCCGGAGCGCTCGGTGGAGGAGGACGCGGCTTCCCGCGCCATTTTCCGCGCTTTCATCGACGCAGCGGACCAACGCCGGGAGAACCTGGAGGGGAAAGTGATTTCGTAACGATTACTTTCTCTTCGGCGCTTTTTTTTTCTGGCGCGGGGTTTTTTCCAAGAGCACAACCACGTGCGCGAGCGCGGCATTGTCCAGGTTGAGTCCCTCGGGTGTCTTCGCCTTCAAACCCACACAATCGCAGTGCAGGCCGAGCAACTCCGCCACGCGGGCGCGAATCACGGCGGCGTGTGGCCCAATCTTGGGCGCGGCCAGAATGAGGCTGGCATCGATATTGGCGACGCGGTAACCGGCGTCGCGCACGCGCTTCAGGGCTTCGCGCAGGAAGATGGCCGAATCCGCGCCTTTCCATTTGGGATTCGACGGAGGGAAGAGTGCACCGATATCCGGCGCGGCGATCGCTCCGAGCAGGGCGTCGGTGATGGCGTGGAGCAGGACGTCTCCATCGGAGTGGCCGCCCAGGCCTTTGTCATGCGGCAAAGTGATGCCGCCGATTTTGAGAGGGATGCCGGGGCGGAATTCGTGCGAGTCGAAGCCGGAGCCGATTCTCATGCGGAAACCTTGGCCACGGATTCACACGGATTTCCACGGATCTTCTTTCGGTCGTTGTCAAAAAGCAACCTGCGGAATTGAGGGCGCAAGCCGAAGTTCAGGAGCAGACCCACTTCGATTTCGGTGGCACGCAGGTAGTGCAGAAGCTGAGCCTCGTGGGCCGATTCCAAGCTTCGCGCGGCTTTCAGTTCCAGTAATACGGTATTGTCTACAACCATATCTGCAAAATACTGCCCTATTTTTTTGCCGCGGAACCACACAGGAACGGGAACCTCCCGTATCGCCCTCAGTCCCGACTGGTTGAGCGCTATAACCATTGCCTCTGCATAGGTGGATTCGAGAAAACCACTTCCGAGTTCGTTGTAAACATCGTAAAACACCCCAATAATCCTATCGGTCACTGCGGAGTGTTTCAGAGGCGTTGGCGGAGGGTTCATCAACTGCGAGTTTACTCCGCTGAAACAGGATTGATCCGTGAAAATCGGTGCGAATCCGTGGCTCATTTCCGTAAATAGAACTCCGCCAGTTCCATGTCTGCCGGCGTGGTGATCTTGATGTTTCTCGGCGAGCCCATCACGACCGCGACTTCATGTCCCGAGCGCTCGGCCAGAGAAGCTTCGTCCGTGCCCATGAATCCGTCGGCGGCGGCTTCGTCGAAGGCTTTCTTGATAACGCTGTATTGAAATCCCTGAGGAGTTTGCGCCAGCACCACGCCGGCGCGGGGAATCGTGGCCTTGACGATGGCGCCTTCGGAGGTGCGTTCCACTTGCTTCACGGTGTCGACGGCGGGAAGGCCGGCAATGGCGGCGCCATATTTTTTCGCGGCTGCGATCACTTCGTGAATGATCTCGGCCGTGACCAGCGGGCGCACGGCGTCGTGCACCAGAACCACATCATCGGGCGCAGCGGAAATGGCGTTGAGCGCGTGCTCGACCGACTGCTGGCGGTGCTCGCCGCCGGCAACCAGTTCAATTTTTTTCTTCAGCACGTCTTCGGCTTCTTTGGCGAGGCGTTCGCGGAATGCCTCGATCTCGTTTTCGCGCAAAGCAATCCAGATTTCACTGATCGCCTCCACGGCTGCGAACTTGCGGAGCGTGTGAATGAGGATCGGCGTGCCGGCCAAGTCAGTGAACTGTTTCGAGGGATGGGGCTTCTTGGCCTTCGCGTCCATGGCGCTGGGCATGGGAGCCATGCGCGTCCCCAAGCCCGCAGCCGGAATAATGACGATGACCTTCATAGCGGGGTGTAAGTATACGAGCCTGCGGAGGAAGAGTCCAAATCATTCACCGGCTAGGACAATAGCGCCGCCGTCCCGGCGGCAGTTCGGCGGGTGCCTCGCCCCGACGCGCCGCGGGCGGGACGCCCCTTCGACAAGCTCAGGGCAGGCTCTCGGACAGCCGACAAGATGCCGACGCTACCTGCGAATGTTCGACGGACGTTAAGTTGCGACTCCGGCGGTCTACGACGTGCCCTGTTTCGTCTCCAAGCTACTGGGCGCAGGAACCGCCGTTGGACCAGGTCCGGGCACGGGCACGGGCGGAGGAGGCACCGGCAGCGGAGCTGCCTGGCGCGAGTACGCGGCGCGCTCGTCCCACTTGCCGAAGATCATTTTTCCGGCGGTCGTCTGCAGCACGGAGGTGACCGAAACGTCGATGGTCTTGCCAATCATTTTCCGTGCGTTGTCCACCACGACCATCGTCCCGTCATCCAGATAGGCGACGCCCTGGTTGTATTCCTTGCCTTCTTTGAGGATGAAGACGCGCATGGTCTCGCCGGGGAGCACGATCGGCTTCAGCGAGTTGGCCAGTTCGTTGATGTTGAGCACCTCAACGCCCTGCAGTTGCGCCACCTTGTTCAGGTTGAAGTCGTTGGTGATGATCTTGCCCTCGTAGAGTTTGGCCAGTTCGATCAGCTTGAGGTCGACTTCGCGGACGGCGGGGAAATCGTCTTCCACGATCTGAATCGTAAGGGTGGCCACCTTTTGCAGGCGCTGCAAGATGTCGAGGCCGCGGCGTCCGCGATTGCGCTTAAGAGAGTCGGCGGAATCGGCCACGAGTTGCAACTCGCGCAGCACGAACTGCGGGGTCACGATGATGCCGTCGAGGAAGCCGGTCTCGGCAATGTCTGCGATGCGGCCGTCGATGATGACGCTGGTGTCGAGAATCTTGTAGCTCTTCTTGCCCTGCTTCTCGCCGCCGAAGATTCCGCCCAGGGCTGCCAGGTTCAGCAGATCACCCTTGTTGGCCCCAACGATCAGGCCGACGTAGGCCATGAGCAGCATGACCAGGATCTGCAGGAAGCTCTGGGTATGTCCTTCGGGAATGCTGCTGCGGATGACCAGGGCGAACAGGTAGGCGCCACAGATTCCGAGGAAGCTTCCGATGGCGGCGCCGATGAGCCGCTTCAGGCTGACGGTTCGCAGCTTCCATTCGAACAGGACGATTGCCGCCCCGACCAATGCGCCCACGCCCCCGTCCACATTGCGGGTCAATCCGAAGGGCTCAATGACGAAGCAAGTAACCGCTACAACAATGACAAAAAGAAGACGTACAAAAATGAGATCCACGGTAAACCTCCCCGCGGATGCAGTTTGCCCATATGCCCAAACAACTAGGGATGCACCCGTGCCAGTTCCTCGCCGCCCCCGGCGGGAATCGGCCTTGCGCATGCGGGGCGCGCAGGAATTAGGGGAATGAATGTACGCCCCGTCCCGGCCTGTTGGGGCTCGGCCGGGCGATCAGTAAGCCAACGCCAAGAGTATATACCTGCCGGTAAATAGTGGGGGGGAACTGACCTCGGACGTCGGACCTCGGGCGCCTGAGGTCTTGGGTTTCAGGTCTGAGGTCTGAGGTCAGGTCCGAAGCCTCAGGTCTACGTCCCGAATCCATCCTGCTACACTTTCTCCCATGAAAGCCCTCGTCCTCACTAGCCTGTCCGGACCGGACGCGCTTGCCATCCAGAATTTCCCCGAGCCCACGGTGAAGACCGGCCAAACGCTGGTTCGCGTCGGCGCCGGAGGGCTGAATTTTGCCGACGTCATGACCACCAAGGGAGGCTATCCGGGAACTCCGCCGCCGCCGCTGGTCGTCGGACGCGAGTTTGCCGGAGTCGAAGAGAGCAGCGGACGGCGCGTCATGGGATACGCGCAGTGGGGCGCCTTCGCCGAAAAGACTGCCGGATACTCCAACATGGTATGGACGGTTCCCGAGTCCTGGACCGACGAGCAAGCTGCCGCTTTCCCGGTCAATTACTTCACCGCCTACCTCGGATACTGGCAGGCCGGCATGACTCCGGGCGCCGTGTCTGGACAGCCGCGGGAAATGTGGGGACAGCCGCCCTCGGCTGTCCAGCGGAGCGCAGCTCCGCCTCGCGTCCTCATCCACGCGGTTGCGGGAGGCGTGGGAACGGCGGCCGTTCAAATCGGACACTTGCTCGGCGTCGAAATGTATGGCACGTCGTCGTCGGACGAGAAACTCGCGCGCGTGAAAGAACTTGGCTTGCAGCACGGCATCAACTACAAGCAGCACGACTATGAAGAGACCGTGAAGAACCTGACCCATGGTGAAGGCGTCGACGCCGTCTTCGAAATGCTGGGCGGAGAGCACACGGCCAAGAGCC
>JADGNP010000507.1 GCA_017883425.1 Candidatus Sulfotelmatobacter sp.
TGAACCGGCTGATGGGGTTCCAATCCACATCGAAGCCCTTCGCGGTGCTCTTGTCGCTCTGCGTGCCGTACAGCGAATTGGGAAACTTGTCGTCGCCGATCTGGTAGTTGAACGACAGGTCAATCTTGTCCATCGGAGTCAACGTGGCGAGAATGTTGGTCCGCTTTCGGTCGCGGTCGGACAGGTCGAAGCGACGGAAGTCGAGGATTTCGGTCGCGCCTTCCACGTATTGATCGCCGCGCCGCTTGGTAGTGCTGTAACTGGAGTGGAGGGACAGCCAATCGAGGCCGCTGTAATCGAGACTCACCCGCGGTCCCTTCTCCTTGGTCTTCCCGAAGTTCCGCACCACGGGATCGCGCGTCCAGTTCTCCCAGGCATATCCTGCGGTTAGCGAAAGCGCCGTAATGAGCTGATAGTTGGCGCTGAGATCGGTATTCGCCTTGGTGAATGGGTCTGAGTCGGTGTAGAGCGAATCGGCCAAATTGACGCTGCGGTCGCTGATAGCCATCGCCTGAATGTGGAACTGGGCCGTCTGATCGGTGCGCTTGTAGCTGCGAAGCCGCGCGGCCAGTGTCAGATCTCTCATCGGATGGCTCGTCGCCGAGAAATTGACGACCGATGTCTTCACCTTGCCATTGAGGCTCGTTCGGGGCAGCGCCAGCAGCCCATAGTTGACGTCGCCGACAAGCGAGTCGTTGGACGCTTGCGGCAGGAACGGGTCATTCTGCGACATCCACGACGACGAGACCGTGCCCATCACGCGGGTGCGCACCGGAAGCATGAGTGCGCCGGTAACCGTCACAGTCTGTGCAGCGTTGTCAGGTGCCAGCGACACGCGCGACGAATTCGTTCCGTTGGTCGGGGAGGCGATGCTGAGCTGCGGATTGTCAACCATCGTCGACTTAATGGCGTTCCGGAACCGCGAGTAGTCGTACGTCGCCATTACCTGGAAACTCTTGAAGAGGGACGACAACGCGCTTTTTTCCGCGCGCTCGCCAGAGGCGTAGCCCTGTGACAACCTGAAGTCATTCATCGTCTGGTCGATCGGCCCGACGAACTCGCGTTGTGGCCCGCTCGATCCGGAATAGCTCAGGGACAATGGGATTCCACCGCTCTTGGCGATCCGCAGGTAATCAGCCTTGAAGTCGAGCTTGTCGGTCGGCGTCAGGCCGAGCGAAACCTTGATCGGATCCCACTGTGACCGCACTGCGCTCAGGTACGGCGAATTCCGCCACGCGAGGGAGTCGGGGCGTGGAACGGGAAGCGTGTTGAATCCGGGGGTGTTCTCGACGCCCGGCGACCGAGCCGTGGTTGAATACGTGTGCGGGATGCGATCCCAGCGCACCTGGAAGTCGTAAGTCCCGGGTCGCATGGCCTGGAGCCACACGCTCTGATCGCGGTAGAACAGGTTGCGGGCGCTGATGCTGTAAACGCCGAAGCTGTCGGCGGGTGTGTATTTCAGGAGCAGCTGTTCCACCACGGGCCCTGCCCTCAAATCCGGGTACTCCTCGAACTTGCCCTTTGCCAGGGAGTCGGGCTCCTTGGTGTATTGCCGCGTGCCGATTTCGCCCGCGACGGTGATTTTTCCTTTTGAAGTGTCTTGTGCCCATCCAATGGATGGCTGTCCGAGCGCCAACATACCGCCGGCGACCAGGCACGCGGCACTGAATGCTTTGATTCGCATGTGTATTCTCCTGACGCGCAGCGCGTTACCTGGTGAAGAAGGCACCGGCCGGATGGTTTGAACCGTGGATGTTGAAATGACAGTTGGAGCAAGCCCTGTTGTACACGAACCGCACCGCCGCAGGGTCGCTTGGTTTCGCAGTCGGGCCACCGTGTGCCGTCGGATGGCACTGCTGGCAGAGGCGGGGCCGCGAAACCTTGAGCATCCTTTCCTTGTTGCTGCCGTGCGGGTCGTGGCAATTCGCGCAGCTCTCGACGACCGGTATATGCTCCCAGAGGAACGGCCCGCGCTTCTCGGCGTGGCAACTGTAGCAGGTTTCGTTCACCGAGCTGGCGAGGAGCATCTTGTCGTTCGCCGAGCCGTGAGGGTTATGGCAGCTCGTGCACTCCATCTTCCCTTCACCGAGCGGCATGTGAGAGAACCGCGCCAACTGTGCCTTCTTCTGCGCGTGGCAGTTGGCACAGGTCTCGACCACCGTCTGCTGTTTGAGGTTGCCGCGCTCCGACGCAGCGCGCATCACGGTGTGACAGTCGGTACACGCGACATTGCGCGATTCGTGCGTGCTCCCTTTCCAGAGCGTTCGCGCTGTCTTCTCGTGGCAGTTGAGGCAGGTCGCGTTGCGTTCGGCAACCGGAGTCTTCGACTTGCGGCTGAATGAAATCGGTGGGGGCACGTCGCCACCTGATTCCACGTGATTCTTGCTGGGGCCGTGGCATGACTCGCAGCCCTGCTTACCATGTTCGATGCGGCCGTTGTCCGTGATGAGCTTGCCCATCGGCGTACCGGCGAACTGCTGTACCGATTCCTTGTGGCAATCGACGCAGGCAGCGCTCCCGGCGTAACCGGGCTGCTGCTGGGCGTTTGCCATCAGCGGCGCGATGAACAGCGCCAGCGCAACGGAGAGCCACCGCAGGTATCGCATATGTCGCATGTTTAGAATCCTCTGCCGGCCCGGCGATTCTGGGCGGCGCTCAGTTGGTCATCCCGCTGCTTACCTCGCCTTAGTTGCAAACGCGCGCACGTACTTGGCGACGGCGGTCATCTCGGCCGGCGTCGTCTTGTTCTTGAACGACGGCATATCCTTGCTCTTTCCATTCGTGAGGACCTTGACGACTGAGTCGTCGGATCGCTTCGCGAAAAACGCGGCGTCAAACGCGGCGATCCTGGGGAACTTCGCCGCCATCGCCTTCGGTGGTGTGCCCGCCACGCCGTGGCATTTCTTGCAGTTCGCATCGTAGACAGCCTTTGCGTCCACCGTCTGGGCACCGGCGTTCGATATGACGCCAGAGGCCGCGAACACCAGACTTGCGAGGACAACGCGTTTCATCATCACTTCTCCTTGGGTTTGGGCAGCTCAGGGAACGTGTCAACGAACTCGGGCTGCTTGAGTTCGCCACCGGGGCCACGCAGCGTCACGAGGTAGCGCGTGACCTCTTCGATTTCCTGGTGCGAAAGCGTCGGCGGGCCAAAACTCGGCATCTTCGAGTCGGCGTGGAACCGGAGCGGATTCTCGATGAAGCTGTGAATCCATGCGCCGGAGTGCTTCAGGCCGATCAACGAGAGGTTGGGCGCGTTTTCCTGGCTCCCGCCTCCCTTGCCCGCGACGGCATGACAGCTCCCGCATTGTGAAGCGCCAAAGATCGCCTTGCCAGAACGCTCGACGTTCGAGAGTGGTCGCCCGACTTCTGCCGCAATTGCCCCCGGCTGCTCACCCGTGAACGATGCTCCCAACAAGAGCCCGGCGCCGCCGAGCAGGAAGAACAGCGAGAAACGGGCGATCGGGCGCCTGGAGAAAGCGCGCGCGCTGCCGCGGTCGAAGAATGGCAGCGCCACCAGGAGGATCACCAGCACGGTCGGAACGCCGACCGCAACCAGGCTTTCCAGCGACCCGGGGACCAGTTTCAGCAGCTGGAAGAACGGCAGGAAATACCATTCCGGGCGCGGGACATAGCTGGTATCCGTCGGGTCTGCCGGCGGTTCAAGTCCGGCTCCAACGAAGAGACCAAGCAGCACGAGAACGAGGATGATCGCCGTCGCCACGACGATGTCCTTCGCGGTGAGGTCGGGATAGAAGCGGACGCCGGCGCCCTTGCTCTTGGCGTACGCCTGTTTGTAGTACGCGGGGTACTCCGGATCACTCGTGCGCGGCGGCGCTCCCCCTTCCATTGCTCCCGTTCGTGCCGCGATGCCCTGGCGAACGACGATCGCGAGGTGCAGAAAGACCACCACTGTGAGCAACAGAGGCATCAGCAATACGTGCAGCGCGAAGAAGCGCGACAGTGTGGCCGCGCCAAGCTGCGAGCCACCGCGAAGCAGCTTCACCAACATCCCGCCGATACCTGGCGTCGTGCCGGCAATGTTAGTACCCACTTGCGTCGCCCAATAGGCCTTCTGGTCCCACGGCAGCAGGTATCCGGTGAAGCTGAAGCCGAGCACCAGGAACAGGAGCACGACGCCGAGCAGCCAGTTGATCTCGCGCGGGTATTTG
>JADGNP010000508.1 GCA_017883425.1 Candidatus Sulfotelmatobacter sp.
GAGTTTTTGCGCTCGGATGATTGCCCGGACCGAGGAATCACTCCTTGGATCGACGGACAATGCGGAAGCAGTCTCACGCTGACAATGCCGAGATTAATTTAAGAAGTCGAGGTGTCGAAAGCTTTGCTAGCGATTACGACCGGATCACGGGCTAACCAGACGTTATTCCGGGCCAGAAGTCGGCTTCGAGGAGATCGCTATTGATCTCCTCCAAGCCCGTTGCTCGACCCCGGAGCGCTATTCGAACATCGCTCGCTATCTGGGCACCAATGCCAGGCTGCGACGGAAGCCGTCCCTTTAGGGGACCTGCTTCTTGACTACTTGCTTCTCACGATCCAGCACCACTTGGTCAAAGGCGTGGGGTAGAGATTCGCAACGGGAGTAGGGACCGGGCTTATAAGCGCGAGACTTGATTCCCGCTTGCGAGAGCTCTGAGATGGCCCAATCTTCACGATTGGTAACATCCCAGAATTCAACCGCATCATCAGCTTCGAAGTCAGGCTTGACCATTTCATCAGGGTGGAAATGCCATTCGCAGATAACGTCAGTACGATCCACGGCACGCGGCCAGAGCGTGTGGGTCATCATGTAATCCGGATGCAGGCTGAGCAGAAGGTTAGGAAAAATCGCGTAGTAATAAACTCTGTCGCGTTCTTCTGCGTTGAGTCCGGGAAGGTAGTTGCGCCGCAGCTTGCCATCCTTGCTCATAGTCCTCGCGCCACCCTGAAACTCCATTGAACCGCCGATGTATCCGCGATGAGGACGGTCGTTCTCTCCGGAGAGGTAATCGGTAATGGCACTGAGCGCCGGATGAAGAATGGGACAGTGCAGGCACTCGTTGTAGTTCACCATGATCAGCTTCCAATTAGCTTTCACCGCATACTCAATGCGCCGATGGGTGCGTAGATCAGCCATTTTCCAATTCTGGAATTTCCGAGTCAGATCCTCTAGCTGACTGGCCAGCGGGGCGGGCTCCGAGCCAAGATTGATAAAGATGTGTCCGTCCCAGACGTCGGTATGCACGCGATTGAGGGGATAGTCTTCGCGGCAGAAGCCGTCATGTACGTGGGGGGCGCCGATGAGACTTCCATCGAGTCCGTAGGTCCAACCGTGATAGCCGCACTGGATCCGTCCGGGGAAATGCCCTTCGGCGCTGGCACAGATCCGGGTGCCGCGATGCCGGCAGACGTTGAAAAACGCGCGCAATGAGTCACTGCCATCACGAGTAACGATGATGCTTTCACCCGCAACCTCTCGCAAAAAAAAGTCGCCCGGTTTCGGGACTTGATCTGCGCGCCCGGCGCAAATCCAGGTCTGGCAGTAGAAGCGTTCGACTTCGTCGCGGAAGAGATCAGGATTCGTGTAGTAGCGGGCCGGTAGGGTTGTCGCAACGGATTGGGCGTTAGAACTCGACACTCAGCACCTGGGATGCAATCCGGCAGCAGTTGGCATTCAATTCACTGGGATCGCAGCGTAAGGATTTTACACAACTTCCGGTCGAGCACGAGGAAATGGCGGCGGAAGTGGGCAAGGCTTGCCGCCACATCCCGCCCCCTGTTAGTCTCAACGCCCGATGAAACTCTGGGTCTTGCTTCTGATTCTTGCGAGTTCCGTTTTCATGGGTAGTCAGGACGCCCCGACGTCCAAGACACATTCTGTTCTGGAGAAGAACGTCCCCGTGCCCATGCGTGACGGTGTGGTTCTTCGCGCCGACGTAATGCGACCACCCGAGGCCGACAAATTCCCCGTCCTCGTGTATCGGACGCCCTACGGGAAGGACACCGCGCAGCTGCAGTACACAACTTTCAAGCATGCCGTGGAGCGGGGCTATGCCGTCGTAATCCAAGACGTTCGTGGACGGCACCACTCGGATGGAGATTTTCGTCCCTACGAAAATGAAGGGCTAGACGGCTACGACACGATCGAGTGGGCCGCGGCCCAGACCTGGTCGAATGGCGATGTGGGAACCTTCGGCCTATCGTATCCCGGTGCAGTCCAATGGCTCGCCGCGGTTCAGAACCCTCCTCACTTGAAGGCCATGGTTCCGGCCATGACATTCTCGACGCCGCAGAATTTCTTCTACGCAGGCGGAACGTGGGACATGTCATGGATCGAGTGGATCTGGGACGACATTGCATGGGATACCCGCGCGAAAAAGAATCTGCCCGGCCCGCGCACTTACCGAGAAGCCCTCGCTGCCTGGAATGAAGAAGGGCCGAAGATGTTAAATACCTTGCCCCTGCTGGACGTGAAGCCTTTGCAGCAAGCCGCCCCGTATTATTTCGACTGGTTACAACATCCGCCGGAGGATCCGTGGTGGAACTGGAGCGAACTGCGAGACAAGTACTTTCACACGCGCGCAGCTGTTCTTAACCTTTCGGCGTGGTACGACGACAACTATGGCCCGGAAGGCGCGACTACGAACTTTGCCGGCCTGCTCCTAGCCAGGAAGGCCGAGAAGGACCCTCGCACTCACCTGCTGCTTGGACCGTGGGTTCATGGCGTGGACAGTACCGCAAAAACGCGATCTGGAGAGCGTGAGCTTGGCCCGACCGTAGCGATCGACTATGACGAGGTAGTCCTGCGCTGGATGGATCACTACTTGAAGGGCATGGACAACGGCGTCGATCGCGAAAAGCCGGTGCGTTACTTCGTAATGGGGCGCAACCAGTGGCGGGACGGTGATCAGTGGCCACCGACAGCGAGAGAAACATCGGCTTTCCTCGCCCCCGCGAGCGACGGTTCAAGTGCAGGTCGACTGCAATCCTCGCCGTTCGACAAGCAGGACAGCTTCAGCGAATTCGTTTCCGATCCGTCCAATCCCGTCGTGAATATGTACGACTCTTCCGGCGCCCATGATTATCGCAAGCTGGCTAGTCGCGCCGACGTTCTGACCTTCGATTCTGCTCTGCTGCAGGAAGATACCGAAATAACGGGGCCGATCACAGCCCGCATCTTTGTTTCCTGCGACTGCCGCGATTTCGATCTTTGGACTCGTCTTCTGGACGTCTCGCCGGATGGAACGGCGATCAATCTGATGAGTCCAGGGCTGGATGTCCTGCGCGCAAGCTATCGCGACTTCAGCCGGGGCCGGCAGTTGTTGTCATCAGGAACAATCTACGAACTGAAATTGGAGAACCTGATTACCAGCAACGTGTTTCTGCAGGGACACCGGATCCGCCTGCAAATCTCCGCAAGCTTCACCCCGAACTTCTCTCGTAACCTCCAGAGTGGAAAATCGGAGGTGAACAGTGTCGAGATGAAAAGGGCGCACATTCGCGTATTTCACGATGCAAAGCACCTCTCGCAGGTAGTGCTGCCCATTATCCCAGTCGTCAGATAAATTGTTGATTCGGTTCGGGACGGTATAATCGGTCCTGTTTCCTGAGTTGTGGAGGGGCCTTGTTCCCATCCCGAATGATTCGGCTTTTCATCTTTGCTTTCCTGTTGTGCGCGAATTGCGTGGCGCAGCGTGAGCCGGTGCTCAAGCAGATTGACCTCCCGCACGCTTATTACTATCGTGAAATGTACCTGCCTCAGCTCACTACGGGACCAAGTGCGGCTGCCTGGTCTCCGGATTCCCGGACGCTGATTTACTCCATGGCCGGCTCGCTGTGGCGGCAGGATGTAAACAGCACGATCGCCGAGCAACTGACTGCAGGTCCGGGCTATGACTATCAGCCGGACTGGTCGGCGGATGGACGTTGGGTTGTTTTTTCGCGCTACAACCACGATGCCATGGAGCTATGGTTGCTCGACTTACACGATGGGCGGACGCGACAACTCACGTCCGGCAGCGCGGTTAATCTCGAGCCGCGGTTCTCACCTGACCGTAAGCGGCTGGCGTTTGTTTCAACTTCCTTCAAAGGTCACCTCCACATCTTTAGCGGAAGATTCGAGGATGGCGAACTGATCGACGTCCAGCAACTCACTCCCGAAAACGTCAGTTCACTTCCTCGCTATTACTACAGCAACGTCGACCATGAGATCAGCCCGGTCTGGTCGCTTGATGGGTCAGAGATCTTCTTCATTTCGAATCGAGGGCACATTCACGGTACTGGCGGCTTCTGGCGGATGAAGGCGGAACCCGGCGCGACCGCCCATGAAATCCACTATGAGGAGACAACCTGGAAAGCCCGCCCTGACCTTTCGCCAGATGGCAAGCGCATA
>JADGNP010000091.1 GCA_017883425.1 Candidatus Sulfotelmatobacter sp.
AGCATCTCGGGGGTGAGTCCGACTGCCACCGCCATTGCAAACAGGAAAGCTTCCAACCAGTTATGTTTGCTCAGTCCGTTGATCAGGAAGACCGCCGGAACCATCACGGCAATGAAACGGATCATCAGCCAGGTGAACCGGTTGACGCCTTTATCGAAGCTGGTCAGCTGACGCTGCCCGACGATACTGGCAGCCAGCGATCCAAAGTAGGTCTTGTTTCCGGTGTGGATGACCACGGCCGTGGCGGAGCCGCTCTCCACGTTGGAGCCCAGGAAGCAGATATTGGGCAGTTCCAGCGGGTTCTGAACATCGCCGGACGTGGCACCGGCTTTTCTCTCCACGGGTAAGGATTCGCCGGTAAGAGCCGCCTGATTCAGGAACAAGTCTTTGGCGGAAAGCACCCGTGCGTCGGCTGGGACCATATCGCCGGCGGCCAGCCGGATGATATCGCCCGGCACCAGCATCTTGAGGGGCAGTTCAGCGTCCTTACCATCGCGCACCAACGTCGCGGTGTTGCTGACCATCGCTTTGAGCTTTTCCGCGGCGTTATCGGCCCGCATCTCCTGGAAGAACCGCAACACCACGCCTAGAACTACCATCACGAAAATGACCGCTGTTGCCCGCAGGTCACCGGTAAGAAAAGAAAGCACGCCGAGCGCCGTGAGCAGGAGGACTAATGGATTCTTGACGTTACTCAGGAGCCGCATCAGGGCTGATTGACGCTTCTCGCGGGCGATCTCGTTCAGCCCATATTGCTTCAAGCGGGAATCGGCTTCCGTCTGGCTCAGGCCGGCCAATCGCGATTCAAGCTCTCTTAGGACGGTCTCGGTATCGGCGCGCGCCTTTTCCAGTAATTGATCGGAAACCTGCGCTCCGTTTTCGCCCGTGAGTTTACCCTGGCGCTGAGCCGGACTCATGGTGGTCGTTGGCAAGCCCATCCACACCTCCGCTCTCTAGTAGACCGGTTCGGCGCCGATCTGTTCAAGCGATCCGATAATGATACGGCGTCCTGGAAATGTTACCAGTACACTGCGCTTACCATGGGGGCTACATGAGAGTAGCGCTGTGAGCATAGCGTGGGTGGGCCGCGTTGTGCGCAGTTGCAAGGCGGCATTGGAACAGACTCGGTGTGACAAATTCGCGTACGCATAAAGCCATCACCAGGAATCGCTAGATGACGACGACACCTAAAAGATTCTGTTTCCCAGGTGTAGGACCCGAGCGGAAGAGCGGGCAGCCAGCAGCTCGGGAACTGGATTTGTAGAATAGAAGGAAATGGCTGTGTTGGTCGAACTGTATAACACCGGTGATCTTGCCACCGGGACCGAAGTTCAGGCGCTGGTTGAACACGTTCGGAGTGACAGGCCTGGAGAATGGCGGGTGCGGGAGATGAGCTTGCTACCGATCCTCACCTCGCGCTGGCGCGACCCATGGATTCGTCATTGAGCCAGGCGGCTGGGCGCGTGGAAGCACGACTCTTGCCTGGCAGCCTTTCTGATCAGAGCGGTTCAGAAGTTCAATCGACCCTCCGTGGGCTTCGGCGATCTGCCGAGAAAGGACCAGACCGATTCCGCTGCCCGAAGGCTTGGTGGTGTAGAAGGGGACGAACACGTTGGCGGGATTGCCCAGCCCGGGCCCGTTATCTTCGATGGTAAGAACCAGATCTTTGTCGGTCAGTTCCCAGCGTACGACTACCAGGGGTTCCCGGGACGTCGCGGAGGGCGTTGCCGCTGCGTTGTGAGCGGGGGCTGGGTGCTGTGGTTCGATCGCAGCCTCGACAGCGTTCCGCATCAGGTTGATCAGCATTTGCTCGAGTTGATCAGGATCCACCATCAACTCAGCCGGGGGACTGGGAAGCACCTGCACCGGCAAACTGGCTTCCAGGGCAGCGACACGTTGAACAATGGGGGAAAGCTGCGTTTTGCGCACGATGGGCGGCGGCATCTGGGCGAGCTGGCGGTAGGCTTGCAGGAAACGATTGAGGGAGTGGGCCCGGGCTTCGATGATAGATAGGCCGCGTTCAAAGTCCTCGCGCTGATCAGAGTCGAGCGCGCCATTCGAAATCTGCGCTCGCAGGGAGCCGGCAATCGATTTGATCGGGGTGAGCGAGTTGTTCAGTTCGTGACCCAGCACGCGAATCAGGCGCTGCCATGCGCCTCGTTCTTCTTCCCGCAGAGCACGGCTCACATCCGACAGAACGACGAGCGTGTGCGGTACGCCTTTCTGACGAAACGAACTGCGCCGCACCAGCCAACGTGCATTCGGGCCCTGAAAGGGTAGCGGGACCACCGTCTCACTTTCCGCATTCATGCATGCGGCCAACCCGATCTCTTTTGCGGTGCGGCCCAGGAGCCTCACGGAAGGCTGCTGCAGCAGGCGTTCTCCGGCGGAATTCACCAGGCGCAGAATCTGGTCAGGGTCGAACGTAAATAGCGGGACCTCGATCTCTTCGACCACGCGGCGCAACAGAGCGGCGGCTTCAATGGCTCGAATGCGCTGGTCGGCGAGCAGATCGGCCAAAGCATTCACTTCGAGGGAGAGTTCGCCGAGTGCGTCATCGGTGGCGGCTCCGCGCGCGCGAAACGAGTAGTCTTCCTCGCGCAAGGCGGCGATGACATTGGCAAGAGTCTGCAACGGCCGCGTGGCTTGCTCCTGGAGCGCCATGGCCAGCAGCCACCACACGAACAATTCGGCGAATAACAGCGCCAGCTTGGACTCCAGCGTCCAGGGTTGCAGCCAGATGAAAATACCGCTGACGAGCAGGGCGGGAAGCGCCACCAGGAACGCGTATAGACTTACGCGTCGCTCATACAGGAGGCGAACCCGCTTTCGTGGAAGCTTGCGCACGCCGGGATTGGGGGTCCCCTGCGGGCTAGAGCCCATACTTCTCCATCCGCCGGTAAAGGGCGCCGCGGCTGAGCCCGAGGGTCTCCGCCGCCTGGCTCACATTCCCCTGGGAACGCTGCAGTGCCTTGCGGATCAGAATGGCTTCCACGGATTCGAGGCTGAGCTCTTCGAGGTTCTGGCTTTGCGGCCGCAACATGTCCAATCCCAGGTCGGCTCGCTGGATCTCGTTGCCACGACACATCAGGACCGCGCGCTCGAGCGTGTGTTCCAGTTCCCGTACGTTGCCCGGCCAGGAGTATTGCATGAGCAGTTGCAGGGCGGAAGCCTCGAAACCCTGGATGGGACGCCGGTAACGCGATGTGTAGCGCGACAGGAAGTGGATAGCGAGCGCGGGAATGTCTTCCCGGCGTTCGCGCAAGGCGGGCACGTGTATCTCGACCGTATTCAGCCGGAACAGCAAGTCCTCGCGAAACTGGCCGGAAGCGCAGGCTGCCCGAAGATCTGTGTTCGTGGCCGAGACTACGCGGACGTCCACGCGCACGGCGCGGGATGAGCCGACGCGCTCGATCTCGCCAGCCTCCAACACCCGCAGCAGCTTGGCTTGCTGGCGCAGGGGAACATTTCCAATTTCGTCGAGGAAAATGGTGCCGCCATCGGCAAGCTCAAAGCGCCCGATGCGGTCGAAACGGGCATCGGTGAACGCGCCCTTCACATGCCCGAAGAGTTCGCTTTCAAAGAGTCCTTCGGGCACAGCTCCGGTGTTCACGGAGACCAAGAGGCGTGATGCCCGCCGCGAGACTGCATGCAGTGTTCGCGCCACAACCTCCTTACCCGTGCCATGCTCACCCGTGATCAGGACGTTCGCATCGGAAGGTCCGACGCGGGTAATGGCCTCGAGGACGGATTGCATGACCGGGGCCGTCGCAATGAACTCGGGCCGTCCCTCGGCCTGCAGCAGGCGATTCTGGGCGGCAAGCCGCTCGGCGCGTTGCAGCGCCCGGCGAAGCTCAACTTGCGCCCGCAGGACGGTGAGCAAGCGCTCGTTCTCCCAGGGCTTCTGGATGAAATCCCGCGCCCCGCGGCGCATGGCCTCGACTGCCAGTTCAATGTTGGCCCAGGCGGTCATGACAATGACGGGAGTTGTGTTGTCGAGAGCAACAATCTCAGAAAGAAGGTCGAGCCCTTCTTTTCCGGAAGTGGTATCCCGCGTGTAGTTCAAGTCGATGAGCAGGGCATCGTAAGACCCGGTGGCAAGCGCGTCGCGAACCAGCGCCGGGGATCGCGCGGTCTCCACTTCGTATCCCTGGGGGCGCAGGAGAAGTTCGAGGGCTTCGAGAACATGCTGCTGGTCGTCGGCTGCCAATATACGGGGCCGTTCGAAGCTGCCTTTCGCCGGGGTAACGGCGGAGAGTCCTACCGGTTTGGCGGAAGTCTGCATGGCCAATTATGGGTTCGCGGCGCTGATCGTATCACCAACCGTGCCGCTCACCGCATTTTGAAGCTGGATGCCATTATGTTCCAAAGTCGCCCCAGTTGCGCGATCGAGTTCAACTTTTGCTTTTTCAAAGACGGTCATCGCCGTCACCAGATCCAGTTCCGCCAGCGCGAGATCCCGCTGGGCGGAGAGGGTTTGATAGCTTGATCCCGAACCTAGTTCCTGTTCTTTCTTGGTGATGTCGAATGTGCGCTGTGCGAGGTCGCGGGCTTTGCGGGCGGCCTGCACCCGCGCAGCGGTTTGCTCGACCGCATACTGTGCGTTGCGGACCTCGATGCGGACCTGCTTCTTCAGTTGCTCCAATCGCAACTCTGCTTGCCGATATTCGAGTTCGGATCGGTACTGATCGGCTTTTGCGACACGATTCCGCAGCGGAATATTCAGGTTCAGTCCCACATAGTAGTCAGGGGAGGAATTGTTGAACGTGTTGCTCAATGCTCCCGCGAAGTCGACCGGCACGTTCGTGGTGCAGCCTTGGGTGCAAAGGCTATTCAGCGGACCTGCCAACCCTGCTCCCGAATAAAAACCTACCAACGAAAGTGATGGCAGCAAGGCATTGCGTGCGGCACGACGGCTGATCTGGCGGTTCACCAGATCGACGTCGGACTCCGCCAGCTCGGTACGGCCGTGCAGCGCTTCAGAAATCAAGTCCTGGATGGATTGGCTAGCTTGCGGCTGCACACTCTCCGTCCGGTCCGTGGGTACGACCGGAATCGCTTCCAGAACCGGATCATCCAAGTTCTTCGTGATCGCATTCTTCATGAGCGTCTCTTGCAGTTGCAGGCTCGTGCGGGCCACGGTCAAGTCTTGATCGCGCTTGGAAACCTCCGCTTCTGCCCGCAAGACGTCCATCTCTGGGACACTCTCCAGCTTCAACTGCTTCCGGGTATTCTCAAGAGTTTGTTGTGCGAAGGAGGAGGATTGTTCGTTTACTTGGGTCTGCTCGTAAGCGCTGACAAGGTCCCAATACATGTTCTCGATCTGGGTCACCGTGGCAATCACCTGGTCCTTGAAAGCGATATCTGAAATCTTCTTGTTGTTTCTGGCGATTCGCAAATAGCGCAGGTTCGGCCCGAACCCAAATCCAGCGAGCAGTTCCTGTTGAATGCCGAAGCGGAAGGCCGAAGTCAGGGTGGGCGACAAAGTGAAGTTTGGGCTATTCGTCGTCTGACGCGCGTTGTTGAACGAGAAGTTGATGCTCGTTCCAGTGGCAAACGCTTGCGTGTAATTGACGTTGAATTGCCCGGTGTTCAGTTGCAGGGACGGAACTCCGTAGACCGCCGGGTTCACGACCGGCGAAGTCTGATGCTCGTCTCCGCCATTCGCGCTGATGAACGGATCGTAGGAAGACACCAACGTTCCGGCCCCCAGTGTGGATTGCACCAATCCGGACGCGCCCGCTCCGGCCCCACCGGCGCCGCCCGTGGTGCCGCCGGCGCCAGCACCCGGAGCGCCCGTGCCAAAGCCTCCGACTCCGCCGCCGGGAGTTCCCTGGACCACTCCGGTATTCACGCCGCGAAAAAAACCGCCGGCTTGCGTGCGCAGAATGTCCGTATTCGCGATGGGAAGATTGTAGCGGGCAATGGCCAGATCCAGATTGTTTTCCAGCGCAAGATCAATGGCATCTTTCAACGTCAGGTAGAGCTTGCCTTCCCGGATGAGACGGTCAAGACGCGGTGAGTTCGCCAGCGCCGGCTCGGGAACATAGTCCGGCGAATAGGCATTGAGCGGGTTGTGTGATTTCGGCATCTCAAACCGAACCGGAGCGCTGGTCTGCTGGACGGCGGTCCGAGTACCTGCCTCCTGCGGCATGGTTGTCGCCGCAGGGCTTGCGGTCTGCGCCGGCAGCGTCGAAGCCAGCATCCCATAAATACAAATGACGGTAATTCCCCGTTGCAAGAAAGTGGTCCCGGAAGCATTCACGATGCGCTGACCTCCGCTGGCTGGGCGAGCGTTGGATTGGCTGTGTCCCCGACAAGCCACCCGTCTCGCAGTTGAAGGGTGCGACTCCCGTAGGCGGCATTCGCTTCCGAGTGCGTGACCTGCACGATGGTCGTTCCTTGCTGATTCAGTCCCCGAAAGAGTTCCATGATTTCCTTGGCCTGGCCGGAATGCAGGTTCCCAGTCGGCTCATCGGCGAGCAGAAGCGGAGGTTTGTGGATCACGGCCCGCGCGATCCCGACGAGTTGCTGTTGCCCGCCCGACAGCTGGCTGGGATACAGATCTTTCTTGGCCACGATCTGAAAGCGATCGAGGGTATCCGCCACCAGGCTCTGCCGCTGACCACGCGGAATGTCTTTGTACGAAAGGGGCAGATCAATGTTTTCCTGCACGGTGAGGTCGTCGAGCAGGTGGTAGCTCTGAAAGACCACTCCGACATTCTTTTTCGCCAGTTCGCTGCGCTGCTTGCGCTTCAGATCGTGAACGCCTTGCTCACGGAACCAATACTCACCCTCCCACTGGTCATCGAGTAGCGCCAGCACGTTGAGCAGCGACGACTTTCCCGCTCCGGAGGGCCCCATGACGGTGATGAACTCGCCTTCGCGAATGTCGAGGTTCACGCGGCGCAGCACCCAGGTTCGTCCAGCACCAGTCTTGTAACTGCGGTCGATATTTTTCAGTTGGATCATTGCACTCTCATTTCATGAATCGGGATTTCTACTCGTACCGCAGCGCCACCATGGGATCTGTCCTAGCCGCCCGGCGTGCCGGTAGCAGCGCGGATGCGCGTGCGACCGCCGCCTCCAGCAGAGTCACCACGACAGCGTCAGCGGATCGCTGCTCGAAATGCCGAACAGTTGGCTGCGAGCTGCGCGAGTGAGCAGCAGCGATGCCGGCAGTGCGACACAAGGCTGAGTCCCGCCAGCCAGGTGATGAGTTGCCGGAACAAGCGCGCCCGTGATACTCCGAGCGCGGTCCTGATCGCAATCTCCCTGCCGCGCACTACGGCGCGGCCCAGCAGCAGGTTCGCGATGTTGGCACAGGCGATCAGCAGAACGAAACCCACCTATGTCTTGAAAGATAGTCTCCATGTGATTCTTCACTCGTAGCGCAACGCCACCATGGGATCGACCGACGCAGCGCGCCAGGCAGGGCCAATGCAAGCGATCGCCGATACCAGCATCAGAACCAGGGCTGCCGAAAGCAAGGTCAGCGGGTCGCGCGGAGTCCCGCCCGCCCACGACCCGACCAAGCCACTCAGAGCCACGCTGAGGCCGAGTCCAACCACGACACCCGCGGCTAGCATCAAGGCCGTGGAACTAATGACCAATCGCAAAATGCTGGCGCGCGGGGCACCCAAGGCCATCCGTATACCAACCTCCTGCGTACGCTGCGTCACGCCGAACGAGACCACGCTGTAGAGTCCTGTCGCCGCCAGCGCCAGAGCAAGAATTGCGAACAGCGAAAACAGGGTTGCGATGAAGCGCCCTTGTCCCCACCCTTGCGTTTCCAACGCCCAGAGCAGAGAGTGAGCGTTGCCGACCACCATGTCAGGATTCAGTTCGCGCAGTCGCCGCTTCACCGACTGAATTGCCACCTCGGGATCGCCAGCAGAGCGCGCAAGTACGGATTCGTCCGGTGGCAAAACGAAGCTGTAGGGAAGGAAGACAGCCGGCTTCGTGGGATGATCCAGGCCGTCATTGCGCACGTCCCCGACCACTCCAATGACTTCCAGCCAATCGTCTGGGGCCTGCGTGAGCAGCAGGTCGGGGCGCTCGACTTTGAGCATCGAACTCCGCACGGCCTGACCAATCGGATCGCTGCCGGCCAGAAACTGTTTCACGAAGGCCTGGTTGACCAGAGCCAGATGCGCCGCGCGACCGACTTCCGCATCATTGAAGATTCGGCCGGTCAGCAGCGGAATGCGGAGCGTGGCAAACTCGTACGGGCTCACGAGCGCCAAAATCGCTTCTGCACCCGTCAGCGACGGCTTGCTCCGGATGTCGATCTTTGCATTGAATCCTCCAAAGGGAGGGAACCATGTGGTGGAAACACCGGCACTCTCTACGCCCGGCGCCTCGGCGATGGCCTGACGAACGGCCTCGTTGGCATTCAACCGCGCCTGCCACGTCGGATATGCTCCCTTGGGCAGGGCTATGTTCAAGGCAAAGATGTGTTCGGGATCGAAGCCCAAAGGGGTGTGAGTCAGGGCAAGAAAGGCTTTGGTTGCGGCTCCAGCACCGGCCATGAGCAGCAACGTGAGCGCTACTTGCCCGGCAATCAAAAGCCGGTGAGTGTTGCGGCTGCGCGCGCTGCCTGTGAGCTTCGTGCTGTTGGCCTGGATCAGTTCGCTAATCGGTGGACGTGAAAGCTGCCATGCCGGGGAGACGCCAAAGAGGATCCCGGTGATCACGGCGACGGCGGCGCTGAATGCGAGCACGATGCCATTGACGTGAATCGCTGCCTCGTGCGGAAACGAATAGAGGGGAAGCATGGAGGAGAGCTTTCCGACCCAACTGTAAGCCGCCAGCACGCCAAGCGCTGCTCCCGCGAGCGAAAGCAGGACCGCCTCAGTCAGAAGTTGACGGATCAGGCGTCCGCGGCTGGCTCCGATCGAGGCGCGAACCGCCAGTTCGTGCTGCCGTGCGATTCCTCTCGCCAGCAACAGGATCGAAACGTTGGAGCAACCGATTACCAGGAGCGCGACCACTGCCGCAAACAGAAGCACGAGCGTTCCCGAAAAGCGGCCCAGCACCTCTTGGTTGAGCGTGACGATTGCAACCTTTCGATCGCGCCGAAAATCCCGGGGGTCGTCTCTCACGAAGCGATCGACCAGAACCTGCAACTCCGCCGCAGCGGCTGGGTGTTTCACGCCAGGCTTCAGCCTGATAAACGCCATCCAGTAATCGTGCGGATCTCCGGTCGGGAGCGCGGGCACATACACATCGGAGTCGCCCCAGGTGAACCTCGGTGGCGCCACACCGATGACCGAGTAAAGGTTGTGGTCGAGTTCGATCGTCTGTCCGACAATGTTGCGATTTCCTCCAAACTGCCGCTGCCAGAACAAGTAACTCAATACCGCCACGGGAGAGGGTTTGCCTCCCGGTGCGTCAGCCGGAGTGAACTCACGCCCCAAGGCCGCAGGCACGCCCATGTAGGTAAACAGATTCGGCGAGTACTGGCCTACGTCGACGGAGATCGGGAACTGTCCACCCGTCAGGGTTTCTTGCCGCTGGTTTTGCAGGAACACGTCATCGATGGAAGATGCCTGGCGAAGTTCCTGATACTCCGGACCGCTGACGAAGAGCAGGGGGCCCCGATCGCTCTTATCGCGCAACTCCACGTGCACCATGCGGTCCGCATCCTTATAAGGATAGGGATCGAGCAACACGCCGTAGATGACGCTGAAGATTGCAGTGGTGGCGCCGATGCCCAGAGTGAGCGAGAGCAGAGCGGTGACGGTAAACCCCGGTGATTTTCGGATTTGCCGAAACGCGTAGCGAAGATCCTGCAAGAGTCCGTTCATTTCTTTCGTCTCCCTTTGTTCCCCTACTCGTACCTCAGCGCCACCATGGGATCGACTTTCGTAGCCCGGAGCGCTGGAAGGTAACCAGCCGCGCAAGCCACGGCGCCCAGTAGTAAAGCAGCGGCGACGAACGTCGCGGGATCGGCTGGGCTCACTCCGAACAGCAGACTGGACATGAGGCGCGTAAGCGCCAAGGCTGCTGCCGTGCCTGCGACCACACCCCAGAATGCCTGTCTGAATCCGAATGCCACGATCAGCAACAGCACATCCTTCTGGGCCGCGCCCAGCGCCATTCGGATTCCAATCTCTGCCGAACGCTGAGCCACAGAGTAGGAAAGCACGCCGTACACACCGACAGACGCGAGAAGCAGGCCCAGTGCGCCAAAGGCACCCAGCAGAGCCGCGGAGAAGCGTCGCGCGGCCACCGAGTCGGACACAACCTGATCCAGACTCGCAATGTTAGAGACGGCCAAGTCCTTGTCCAGTGCCGAGATCTGTCGGCGTACTTCGGTAGCGTAGTTCAGTGGATTCTGACTGGTCCGGACCACTAATGCCATGAAGTCGTTCCTGTTCTGCGAGTGAGGAACATAGATCTGCATGGTGTGCGGCGCATCCAGCCCCGCTTGCTTTACGTCGTTGACGACACCCACTACGGTGCGCCAGACCTTCTCCATACCAGGCACATATCCTGGCAAGCGCACGTGCTTCCCGATGGGATCTTCATTGGGCCACCAACGCTGGGCAGCTGTCTCCGATACCACCACAACCAATGGAGAATCCGAGGTATCCGCCTCAGAAAAAGCTTGCCCGCGCACCGTACTGATTTGCAGCGTCTTGAAATAGGCCGGTGTGACGACGTAACGCTCCGGGTAGGGATACTCCCCGGGAGCATAGACCCGCCCTTCGGGTTCGGTGCCCACCGTGTCGAAATCACCACCTAGGGGCAGAATGCTTACTGCCGCGGCGGATTGCACTCTGGGCAGCGAACTTACTCGATCCAGCAAATCCCGGTAAAAAATCACCGGCTTCGGACTGCCGAAGGGGTAGGTGAGCGACGGCAATCCGATGTTCATCGAAAGAATGTTCCTGGAATTGAAGCCCGGATATACGGCGTTCAGCTTGCCCAAGGTCCGTAACAGCAAGCCCGCACCGGCCAGCAACATCAAGGCCAATGCGATTTCCGAGCTCACCAGAATCTTGCGGGCCGTGCCGTGCGTCGCCCCGCGACTGGCCTTTCCGCCCTCCTTGAGCGTCCCATTTACATCGAGCGCCGACAAATGTAGTGCGGGCACCAATCCAAAGAGGAGACCCGTTAAAAGGCTGACCCCCGCCGTAAAGCTAAGCACACGAAAATCAATCCCTACTCCAAGAAGCTGAGGAATGACCTTGGCGCCCACCGCCACAATCAGCTTGGTCCCCCAGCTGGCCAGCAGAATGCCCAGGGCGCCGCCGCCGAGCGCCAGCAATGAGCTTTCGGTCAGGGTCTGCCGCACGATGCGGGCGCGGCTTGCCCCGAGGGCGGTGCGCACGGCGACTTCCCTCTGCCGGCTGGTGGAACGGGCCAGCAATAAATTGGCGACGTTGGCACACGCAATCAGCAGCAGAAAGCCTACCGCTCCCACGAGCACCAGCAAGGCCGGTCGAAGATTTCCCGCAATGTCATCCTGCAGTTTGACGACCCGCACTCCCGTGGTGGCATATTCCTGGGGGAACTGTTGCGCCAAACGGCGATTGACGACGTTCAGCGCGGCCTGTGCGCTTTGTAACGAGACTCCTGATTTCAGTCTTGCGATGGCTCGCAGATGGCGTGATGAGCGCTCCTTGTCGTCACGCTTGTCGGCCTCGGGCCGGTAGAATTCGGCGCCGTTACTCACCAGACTCGGTGGTAGTGCTGGAAAGTCTTTGGGAGCGACGCCAACCACGGTGTAGGAGCGCGCGCTGAGCGTGATGTGCTTACCCACAATTTCGGGGTCACTCCCGAACCGTCGTTGCCAGAGTCCGTAACCGAGGACGACGACTTGATCTTTTCCGTCAATTTGCTCCTCCGGCAAAAAATCGCGCCCCAGTAGTGGCTGCACTTGCATCAACGAAAAATAACCGTCCGCCACTTGCATTCCGGGTATGCGCTCGGGAGATCCCGAGTCGGAGAACACGGCGCTAAAGTCACCAAACGAGACCACGTTCTCGAACACCTGGGCCTGCGTGCGGTAGTCATCAATATCCGTGAACGATAGCTGGGCACGGGGATTGTCGCCGTCGGCGTGCTCGGCGCTCCAAAGTAGGACCAGCCGATCCGGATCCTTGTAGGGAAGGGCCCGCAGCAGAACCGCGTTGGCCACACTGAAGATGGCCGTGTTGGCGCCAATGCCTAAGGCAAGCGTAAGCATCGCGACCGCCGTGAAGCCTGGGTTCTTGCGCAGCATTCGCAAGCCATATCGGATGTCGTGCAGCAGAGTTTCCATCACCACCTCACTCGTATCTCAGCGCCACTATGGGATCGACCTTCGTCGCCCGTCGCGCCGGAATGTAGCAAGTCGCCAGGGCAATCAAAGCCAGAAGCAGGGTTACTCCGGCAAAGATGGAAGGGTCGGTTGCCGCCACTCCTACCAGGAGGCTGCCTACCAGCTTTGCCATTCCCACCGAAACCAGAATTCCTAGCACAAGACCTGGCACGACGATTACCAAGCCCCCTCGCAAGATCATCGTTAGAATCCCTGCACGCGGCGCTCCCAGCGCCATCCGAATCCCAATCTCATGAGTGCGCTGGGCCGATACATAGGAGAGGACGCCGTATACGCCAATAATCGCCAGCACCAGCCCGAGACCACCAAGACAGGCGACCAGTGCCGCCCCCAATTGAAAGACGAGAATCCCGTTGAGCGTGCCCAGGGCCGCCGTCATGCTTTGCACGTCGAAGACTGGCGAAGCGGGCGCGAGCGAATGGATCAAGGCGACTATGTTGGCTGCCATGTTCTCCGGCGGAACAGTGGTACGGACTTGAAGCGTCTCGGCTGACATGTAGTTCTGCGCCATCGGCGCATAAACGTAGTCGCCGATTTCGCCGGCCAGGTCCCCAGTCTTGCTGTTCTTGGCCACGCCCACGACCTGCACCACATCGCTGCGGTTATCTCTCTGGATCGTGATTTGCTTCCCGATCGGATCTTCGTTCGGCCAGTAGTGTTTAACCATCGCCTCGTTCACGATGGCGACCCGCAGACTGCCATCCTCGTCCATATCATTGAAGACCCGGCCCTCAACCATAGGAATTTTCATCGTCTCGAAATATCCCGGCGAAACCGCATTGAATCCGGCAGACTGGCCTGGAGCGGGCTTGTAGCCTGGGATCTCCAAGTCGGCAACGAAGCCGGAGTAAGCGAATGGCACCGATCCCGCAAGACTTGCCGATTGCACACTGGGCAAGGTGCGTACCCGTTCGAGCAGTTCGCTATAGAATGCACGACCCTGTTTGTCGTCGAGGCCTGATTGATGCGGATCCACCGTGATGTTCAGAACATGGCTCGCGTCGAACCCGAGATCCGAGCGTTGTACGTTGTACAGACTCCGCACGAACAGCGCAGTGACAATGAGGAGCGTGAGCGAACCGGCCACCTGGGTCATTACCAGAACGCTACGAAGCCGCTGCCGTCCGCTGGATGTAGTACGTGAGCTCTCTCTCAGAGTTTCGTTGAGGTTGGGACCAAATGCCCGCAGTGCAGGGACAAGGCCCACAAACAGCGTGCAGAAGATCGCCGCCGCGAACGCGTAGGCAAACACGCGCCAGTCGAATGCGAAATCGAACGTGATAGGAAGATTGGTACCAAGAGGGAGCGAAGCCAGGGTCCGGCTGGCAGCGATTCCCAGCATGATTCCAAAACCGGATCCCAGCACGGTAAGCGCAAGGCTCTCTGTGAGTAGTTGGCGAACTAGTGTCCACCTGCCGGCCCCGAGCGCAGCACGGAGAGCCATCTCACGCTGTCGTGCGGTTGCTCGTACAAGAAAAAGGTTTGCAACATTGAAACAGGCGAGGGCCAAGACCA